>NZ_DAIPZB010000024.1:0-71416 GCF_036782435.1 Pinisolibacter sp.
CATCTTCACCGCACTCCCGGAAATGGCCGCCGAACTGGCGAAGATCGGCAAGTGACCGGTGAAGTAGTCTCGCCGGCCGCTGTAGAACCTGCTTCCGGCAGAAAGCACCGAGGACACGAACGAGCCGTGGTCCATATCACGATCATTTTCTGGAAAAACATGTCCAAGCGGTAGAAAGAAAGAGAACAGATCGCCCTGATATCCATCCTCACGTTCAGACGTCGACCCAACGCGCGCGTCTCGCTGTCGAGCCATCGAAGTTCGGCGGCCTCTGAACTCATGCGAAAGGAAGAACTATTTCATCCGGTGATATCATATATTTCGCGATCGCCTTTCATAGCATCCGACAGTCCTCCATAATATCGGAAAAGCCAGATGCTACTCTGAAGCCACATCGGGTCCTTCGGGAAAAGTGGATGGCGTCTTCAGAGAGAATTCGATCCAAAGGGGGGACGATATGAAGACCTGTGTGAAATCCATGCTCCACGCGTTGGCGTGCGCGACCGCCCTGGTGACGATCGCGGGTACCGGCGTGAGCGCTGCCGATCTCGGCGCACCGGCCAAGCCGGAAGAGCCGAAATGGTTCTTCAAAATCGGTCCCGGCGGTGTCTTCTTCAATTCGAGCGCGAAACTCTACACGCCGGCTGGCCAGGTGCCGGGCGCATCTGCCCGAGCGTCCAACAATTTTGCTGCGCTATTCGGCATCGGCTACTTCGTGACACACGACATCGCGGTCGAAGTCGGCTTGGGGATTCCGCCGACCGCAAGCCTCGGCGGTCGCGGTACGGCGTCCGCTCTGGGTACGGCCGGCAAGGTGACCTATGGTCCGGCGACGTTGACCGCGACCTACCACTTCCGCGACTTCGGCGCCTTCCAGCCCTACGCCGGTCTCGGCGGCGGCTACGGCTTCATTTTCGATTCCAAAGACGGCTCCGTCTCCAATCTCTCGGTCAAAGGCGCACCCGCTTTCGTTCTCCAGGCAGGCTTCGACTTCGCCATCGATCGCAACTGGGCGGCCTTCGTGGACGTGAAACAACTGTTCCTGTCCGTGGACGCGTCGGGCAACCTCGGTCCGACGCCGGTGACGGCCAAGGTTCGTCTCGATCCGACCGTCATCTATAGTGGTATCGCATACCGCTTCTGAAGACCCGGTTGGTCCGGTCGTTGCCGCGATCCGCCCAGATTGAAAAAAATCCCGATATTCGAAGTTCCGCCGGAATGAGCGCCCGCCGAAAGATTCGGGGGGCGCTCAATTTTATTGCAATCCCCGAATTTTGCAGAAGGTTCGGTCCTGCTCCGATCCTTGAAAACCGGAGCATTCGGAGTTGGAGTTTTCGGCCGCATTTCCCGAGGCGGGAAGGAGCAGGGCCGATGAAGACTTCGAAGCGTCTGCCGATGTTCGCCGAGCCGCGAGGGCTCGAAGCGCTTCACATACGCCCACGGTCATCCACCCACGACCGAACTCGAGTAGCGGGAGAAATCAGCCCCAGAAAACAAAATCCGCGGAAATCCGCGGCTTTTCGGGAGAGAATTGGTGGAGCCAAGGACCACCAAACTAACGTTCACCATTGAGTTTTGGCGTCCAATTAACTGGCTGTTTTCTGCCGATTTTGCCGGTTGAATGTCTATCGTCGTTCGCAACCATCCGCTATAATGCGCGAATTGATGATGGGTCGGATGATGGGTGGCGGACATGCCGAAGGTGGTCGCGAAGCTCAACGATCGGCAGGTGAAGGCGATCAAGGCCGATGGTCTCCACGCCTGTGGCGAAGGGCTCTATCTCCAGATCAAGGGATCGGCCCGGGCCTGGATCTTCCGCTATCAGGTCGCCGGCAAGCGGCGCGACATGGGGCTCGGCTCGACGGCCGACGTGAGCCTGAAGGACGCCCGCGACGCGGTGGATGCGGCGAAACGATCACTCCGCGACGGCATCGACCCCGTCGACGCGCGCAAGGCCGAACGTCCCACCATCCCGACCTTCGGCACCTTCGCCGATGAACTGGTCGAAACGCTCAAGGCCGGCTTCTCGAACGACAAGCATGTCTACCAGTGGGAACAGACGCTCGGCGACGCCTATTGCGGCCCGATCCGGTCGAAGCTGGTCTCTGAGATCGACACCGCCGACGTCCTCGCGGTGCTCAAGCCTGTCTGGCAGGCGAAGCAGGAAACCGCCTCACGGCTTCGCGGTCGCATCGAAAAGGTGCTGGACGCAGCCAAGGCGAAGGGGCTCCGCTCGGGCGAGAACCCCGCCCGTTGGCGTGGGCACCTCGCGAACCTCCTCCCTCGCCGTCAGAAGCTCATGGCGCGCGGCCACATGCCGGCGCTGCACTTCGAAGACGTCCCTGGCTTCGTCGGTCGGTTGCGTGAGCGGGAAGCCGTCGCGGCGCGCGCCCTCGAATTCCTGATCCTCACGGCCGGGCGTGCCGGTGAGGTGTTCGGTGCGACGTGGGGTGAGATCGACACCACCGCCAAGCTCTGGACCATCCCCGCCGAGAGAATGAAGGCGCGGAAGCCGCACCGTGTGCCGCTGACGGCTCGTGCGCTGGCGATCCTCGACGAGGCGGTCAAGCTGCGGACCACCGCCGATCCCGCCTCCTACGTCTTCCCCGGTGGTCGTGCCGGGCGCCCTCTCTCCAATATGGCGTTCAAACAACTGCTGGAGCGCATGGGCGAGACGGGCTTCGTCCCCCACGGCTTCCGATCGAGCTTCCGCGACTGGTGCGGCGAGTGCACGCCCTTCCCGCGTGAAGTCGCCGAGTCGGCGCTCGCTCATATCGTCGGCAACGCGGTCGAGCAGGCTTACCGGCGCGGCGATGCGCTGGAAAAGCGGCGTAAGCTCATGGAAGCTTGGGAAGGCTTTGTCGAGCCCAAGGCGGCGAACGTCGTCACCCTCAAGCTCAAACCGAAATCCCCGGTCGCGTGACCGGGCGATAGCGGCCGGGGCGGTGGTTGCGTCACCGTTCCCGGCCTCACCACAACGACGAAGGGACCGTCGCTATGGCTTGCTGAAGCTGTCGGCGGCGTGACCTGATCGGCGGTGGTTTCGTGACCGCCGCCTTTCCCTCCGAAACCGCTCGCGAACGTCCATCCACGTCCGGCGTCGTCCGAAAAGCCTTCAACCAATATGCCGAGTGTGATATATGGATCGTTGGACGATTGAGGTGACGATTGAAGCGCGAGCCGAACTCGCCGAATGGCCGGTCGAACTTCGTGCGTCGCTGGCGAGGATCGTCGAGCGGGTCGAGCACGTCGGCCTCGAACGGTTGGGCGAGCCCTTCGTGAAACACCTCGAAGGCAAGCTCTGGGAGGTGCGACCCTCGGGGCGGCGGATCGAAGGGCGGGCGCTCTACGTGACCGCGACCGGCCGGCGGGTGGTGATCCTGCTGGCGTTCGAGAAGAGGACGCAGAAGACGCCGCGCCGGTACATCGATCGGGCCTTGGAACGAGCGAAGGAATTGCAGCCATGACCGACACCGTTCCCTTCTCCAAGCTCTCCGACGAATGGAAGACGGACCCCGCCTTCGTCGCCGAATACGAGCGCATCGGCCCCGACATGGAACTCGCCTTCGCGCTTTCCGAGGCGCGTCGGGAAGCCGGCCTCACTCAGGTGGAGGTGGCGCGCCGCATGGGAACCTCACAGGCGGCGGTGGCGCGCATGGAAGGCGGCAAGGTCAAGCCAACGTGGGAGACCGTGGAGCGCTACGCCCGCGCCCTCGGGCGGCGAGCGGTGGTTGCGTTGGTCGCTGCGGAGTGATCCATGACTAGAACGCGATTTCGCCTAGAAGCTCCTATCGGGCATAAAATCGATATCCGCGATGCCAAGTGGAATAATGTTGAAGAAACCTACGGTCACATACTTCGGGACGATGTAAGGAAAGACCTCGCATCTGCGACATGCAAGTATGTTGGAAGGCGGCATGTCGAAGTCATCCCACGAATGCCAACTAAACGCGACGGGGAGAGTGAATCAGTTGGGGAAGGCGAATATATTCGCAAAGTACTCAGAAGCATGCTTGATTCAATCAAGGCGTTTAACAATACAGAAAAAGTATCTCGGTCAATATTTAGAAGCAAGAGACCGTCCTTCTACAAAAAAGTCGTCAATGACAAAAAATGGAATAACGATGCAGATAAGCGTGTAGAAATTGAATTAAACGACAAAATCAAAGAAGGTAGAACATTAAGAGATGACACTGGTTGCGTACTGACCTGTGACGAATATAAAGTATTTGCAAAAGAACGTGAAATAAACAATGAGGCAAGTAGGCTAACGCAGCTGCTTGTGGATGAATACAAAGGAGCCTATCGTATTGCTGCGGAAATACTTAGCAATCGATTGTCCTTGAAAGGGGTTCAATTTTCTACAGAGCAATTTCATTTAATAGAATTTGAAATTAAAAGAACTATCAATAATCTTGAGGCCAATCCGAGCGAGTATGGCGCCAAGCCGGGAGAGGCTTGGGAAAATTGGGTTCTTTCCATAAGATCAATCCTACAAAAATACAAATTACCGAATGGATCGAGCGGACGGAATACTGTTCGTATCGGCAATCTAGATAAAATCTGCTACATTTTATCGGAAAATTTTGTCCCAAGTCATCTCCGTCAACACAGCCCGTCTCTCGAAACATTTGCCTATGCCGTTTCGCAAATCGTGAAGGCGGACAACAAGGCACGGGCGAAGGAAGGCAGAGACATTGCAAGTGGGGAAAAGTCTGCGAAGTCCCGATAATTTTTTCCACAAGCTGGCGATACGGACACAGACAAGAATGGGCTGACTCGAACAACGAGGTAAGCCCATGGCTCCGAAACTTCCCAAAGACCAGATCTGCCCTTTGGCGCATCGTATCAATGACGCCTGCGGTCAAGTAGGGCTCGGTCGAAGCACACTTTATAAGCTGATCGGCGAGGGGAAGCTGAAGGCGATCAAGATCGCCGGACGAACACTTATCCCCCACGCTGAACTCGAACGCCTCATCTCGGAGGCGGTTTGATGGGCGACGCTATCCGACTTTCCCTCGGTGGCGGCGCTCACACGATCCACGTAGAGCGCCTTCGCACTGCGACCGGCCTTCCGATCGACGCCCTTACACTCTCCCACCGCCACGGCGCCGCGATCGTCTGGCGCTCGGGCGATGAAGGAACCATCGACCACACCCTCGCAGTCTGGCGGTCCTGCGGCGCTCGCGTCGTCGACCTCCGCAACGAGCGAGGTGCGGCATGATCTCCCACCTTGCTCGATCCTCAGCGAACGAAACCGACGATGCCTATGGGGCGGTCGTCGCCAAGCTCAACACTCGCTGGCGCGTCAGCCGGTGTCGCGACGACATCCAATGGATTCTGCAACGCCGTAAGGGCTGGACCGGTGCTGCGCCGCGTTGGACCGGTGACAGCTACTTCCGCACCCGCGAAGCCCTCATGGGAGTCACGCACGCCAAGGCGGGCGACTGCGACCCCATCGCGTGGTCGGCTCTCCTCGCGCTTCCCGAGCGCTACGAGCCGGCCGACATCCCCATCGACAATCTTCAAACCGAGGAGGTTTTCGAATGACCCTCTCGACGAAGAACCCCGCGCGCGGCTGGCATCGCGGCGGGGCTCTGGAAACAGTTCACGCGGGCAGCCTGAACGATTTCAAGGATACCACCGCCCTCGCGCGGTTCCAAGCCGCCAAGCTCGGTCATGCGTTGGCGCTCATGCCAGACACGGCGGCAGCGCTCGCCCTCCTAGTCTTCGGGGAGGTGCGTTCATGATCGTTCGCCACTCTCCCCACATCCGCCGAGCGGAAGACAGCCTCATCGATGCCGTCGAGATGGCGTGGGATGATCTCTCGATCGGGATGGTCAATACGCTCTGCGCATGCGGTCGGACGCAGGCTTCGGCCTTTCGAGCCGTAGCAGCGGGGCGGGACGCCATGCTCGCGATGATCGAGGCGGAAGACCGAGTCCACGACCGGATCGCCCGCGACGCGGCCCTCGCCTCGATCCAGGGGAGGCTTGCCGATGCGCGGTGAACCCCTCCGATCGCCCCAGTCTCCTGCCGAAAAATTTCGGCCGATCCCACTCGACGAGATCGACTTCGCCCGCGGCTCGACGGACCTGGTGCGGGGCCTCCTCCCCCGATCCGGTCTCGGCGTGATCTACGGTCCGCCGGGCTCGGGGAAATCCTTTGTCGCCCTCGACGCCGCGCTTCACATCGCCCTCGGTAAGCGGTGGGCGGGGCAGAGAGTCGAACAGACGGGCGTCGTCTTTGTCGCAGCCGAGGGGGCCGAAGGCTTCCGGCGTCGCGCCGTCGCTGCTCGGGATCGCCTCGACGCCTGGGGCGCACCGTTCTCTATGATCGCTGCGACCCCTAACCTCGGCACGGCGAGCGGTGACACCGACGCCCTCGTCTCGGCGATCAGATCTCACACCTTCCCGGCCGGCTGGAGCCCCGGCGTCGTCGTGCTCGACACCGTCGCCCGCGCCACCACCGGCATCGACGAGAACTCGGCGAAGGAAATGGGGGTGTTCATCGCGAACGCCGACCGGATCTCACGGGAACTGCGGTGCCTGGTGCTCGCGGTGCATCACGCGGGCAAGAACGCCGAAGCGGGGATGCGGGGAAGTTCCGCCCTACACGGCGCGGCGGACATCGAATGGTCGATCTCAGTCGAGAACGGCGTGCGTACGGTTCGGCTCGCGAAGTCGAAAGACGGGGCCGACAACGCGACGTGGACCTTCGGCCTCGACGTCGTCGAGATCGGGCAGGACGACGAAGGCGAGCCGATCACGACTTGCATCGTCACCAACGTGACCGAACCGACCTATGGCGACGGCGGCAAGTCGGCCCGGAAGATGCCGGTTCCCGCTTCTCAGCGCCTGTTCGTCACCGCCTTCGAAAACGCCTTGGTCGACTTCGGCGAGGACATGCAGCCCCCCGGCTACAGCGGTTCGGTTCGCGCCGTCCGGGTCGAGATGGTTCGCGACGAATTCATCCGCTCGCACGCTGCCGACGAACTCGCCTCGAGACGGAAGGCTTTCACCCGAGCCCTCAGCGCTGCGAGCAGCAGCAAGCTCGTTCTCTCCGCCGACGTCGGAACGGTCGGCTACCTGTGGAGGTCGACACCGTGACCCCTGAACATTTCGCCGGGACAAACCGGACAACCGGGACAAATGTCCCGAATGTCTCGGTCTCCGCTGGGGGCGGGACAGACGGGACACGCGAGACACCCCTAAAGGGGTGTGTCTCGGATGTCCCGCCCTCTTGTCCCGTGCGTCCCATCGTCGGGTTTGACCCCGGCCTATCCGGTGCCGGGGCGGTGGTCACGCCTTCGGGCGATCTCGTCGCCGTCTTCGACCTGCCGATGATGGGTGAAGGCAAGGCCGCTCGGATCGACGCGAACCTTCTCGCTCGCCTGATCGAAGAGTTCGCCCCGGCATCAGCGGTGGCCGAACAAGTGGGAGCGATGCCGAAACAGGGTGTCGCCTCGACCTTCGCCTTCGGCCGCGCTGTGGGCGTCCTGGCGGGTGTCCTGGGGGCGTTGGCGATCCCGACGACATACGTACCGCCCGGAACCTGGAAGCGGTTCCACCACCTCTCTGCGGCGAAG
Organism: Pinisolibacter sp.; assembly: GCF_036782435.1. Classification (NCBI taxonomy): domain Bacteria; kingdom Pseudomonadati; phylum Pseudomonadota; class Alphaproteobacteria; order Hyphomicrobiales; family Ancalomicrobiaceae; genus Pinisolibacter; species Pinisolibacter sp. The sequence continues at coordinate 7,589 of NZ_DAIPZB010000024.1, forward strand.
GAGGACGCCCGGCGCAGAGCGATCGAGCTATGGCCGCGACAAGCTCACCTCTTCGCCCGGAAGAAGGACCACGGACGAGCCGAGGCGGCGCTCATTGCGAAATGGGGAACTGTTCTGCGATAAGAAGCCATTAGATCCCCGCACTCGCCGGCATCAGTTCACGACGTCTGCCGCGTGTGTCACTTCGACTTTAGCGCTTCAATTTCCGCCTTTAGCCGCTTATTTTCAATTTCTATCAAATTGATTCGAGATTTCAATATTGCAATATCTGATGAAAACTCTTCATAAACGCTCTTTAGAATCGTATTCTGATAGTTGAAACACGCAACAACACGCCTATCGACATCCGAAATCGCACCGCTTAGTCCAGAATTGGATATAAAAGCTCCATTCTTGCACTCTGACTCGTCTAAAAAGCCGGCCTTTGCTGAATTTGCACTACCAATCAGCAACATCAGCCCTACACCAAGGCCGATTTTTCGTCGGTTCCTATGGGGCTTGTGCGTCATCACCCGTACCGCTTATCCGAAGGTAAAAGTGAAAGGCTTGCCACCTATCGAGCCGCGACCGGTACCTCTGGTGCCCGTCGAGACAAAAGAGAAAGATCCACTCTGCCCATTCGTGCAGTTGAATGTTCCTTCGCCATTGCGACGCGTGACGTAGACAAACGTTCCTGAGCAGACTTTCCCTCTATCGCTTCGAATGGTGAGTGTGCCCGCTCCATCTAATTCCCCCGTTGCAGAGCCGGTGAATATTTCATCACCTGCATCTGACTGACCGGTAACCGGCAATGTCATTGAACAGCCACCGAGCGCGAACGCCACCGCTGTCGCAAAAATCCATTTCATGGCCGTCTCCCTTATGGGCGCCTGATCCAATCACACCTCATGGTTCGCGTCGAGTCGGCCCTCAATCTTTAGGTTGGCAGGTGATCCGGATTGTGTGACTGGGCACCTACCCGACCGACGCCCCGGCACAGGAAGTGAATATGACCGGCAAAGAGGATTTCAGGACAATTTCGCGCGCGCGAGGAATCGAAAATCACACAAGCCGGCTTGGCACGGTGGGCAGGGGCTAGAGGAACTCCAAAGCGAAGGGCGGAGGCCCCTCGCCGAGCGTGCGAGGAATTCCGCGACAACTACGCGCGCGTGAGGGCGACAATATTCGGAGGCAGAAAAACGCGGCAACCGTTTGCGGCGGCTTTAGTGACATCACACGCGATCGACCTGTCGCCCAATCAGCACGACGTCTTCGCAGCACCTATCATCCGCCTTCGTCCGCCGCGATCCACCGTGAACCACGTCGCGATGATGGGTGGGATGATGGGTCGTCAAAAGGCGGACAATAAAAAACCGCGGAAATCCGCGGTTTTCTCTCAGGGAATTGGTGGAGCTGAGGGGAATCGAACCCCTGACCTCTGCAGTGCGATTGCAGCGCTCTCCCATCTGAGCTACAGCCCCGACCGAACGAGGCGGGGATGGGAGCCCCGCGTCGGATGGGCGCCATTTAGGGGAGGCCTCCCCCCTCTGTCAAGCGCGCTCGCGAGCCCGCTCGCGACCACCGCCGCGCCAATTCTCTGCAGCACCCGCGCCGGCACCGGCGGGAGGCGACAGCATCCGATCCGACGACGCCGGGCCGTCTCGACCTGCGGATTTCCATCCCGCTTTTCCGCTCCGCCGCGGACCTCCGAGGACGTTTCGGCGGCGCCCGGAAACCATCCCCGACGGCGAATACGGCCCCGCTCTTGGCATTTCGTCGGGCCGTGTCTACATGGGAGGCAGACCATCCCTCGAGCGGAAGAACCCATGTCCCTGGCCTCTCCGATCCTCATGGCCGTCGATCTCGTCCTCGACCTCTACGGTTGGGTGCTGATCGCCATGATCGTCTTCTCCTGGCTCCATGCCTTCGGCGTGGTCAACACCCGCAATCAGGCGGTGTCGACCATCGGCGACGTGCTCTATCGCCTGACCGAACCGGTACTCGCGCCCATTCGCCGCTTCATGCCCAATCTCGGCGGTCTGGATCTGTCGCCGATCGTCGTTTTCCTGGCGATCTTCATCATCCGCCAGTACCTACACATGCTCGCCCGCTGGTGAGCGTGCCGGCCGGCCCTTCCGAAGCCGTTCGCGTCGAAGCCGACGGTCTGCGCCTGCGGGTCCGCCTGACGCCCAAGGCGTCTCGCGACGCCGTCGGTCGCCTGGAGCGCCTCGCCGACGGAGCCGAGGTGCTGATCGTCCACGTCCGTGCCGCCCCCTCCGAGGGCGCCGCCAACGCCGCCCTCACCCGCCTCCTCGCCGATGTCCTCGACGTCGCGAAGTCCAAGGTCGAACTCGTTTCGGGCCACACCGCGCGGGTGAAGACGCTGAAGATCGAGGGTGACGGATCCGCCCTGGCGAAGCGCCTCGCGACACTGGCGGCGGCGGCGAAGTGATGCTACGCAGCCGTCGGCGGGTTTCTCGGACGAGGAGGTGATCCCATGACGGCACGCATCATCGACGGCAAAGCCAGATCCGAAGCCCTGCGCCAGGAGGTGACGGCCGACGTCGCCCGCTTCACCGCCGCCCACGGTACCGCCCCCGGCCTCGCGGTGGTGTTGGTCGGCGAAGATCCGGCGAGCCGCGTCTACGTCGCCTCCAAGACCAAGCAGACCGTCGAAGTCGGCATGCGCTCCTTCGAGTATCGCCTCGACGCTGCGACGCCGGAGGCCGAGCTGCTGACGCTGATCGCCAAGCTCAACGCCGACGACGCCGTCGACGGCATCCTCGTCCAGCTGCCGCTGCCCAAGCACATCGACACCGGGCGGGTGATCTCGGCGATCGATCCGGCCAAGGACGTCGACGGCCTCACCGAGGTCAACGCCGGCCGCCTCGCTGCCGGTCGCCCCGGCCTGGTGCCGTGCACGCCCTACGGCTCGATGATGATGCTCGACTGGGTCGGCCGCCCGCTCTCCGGCCTGGAAGCCGTCGTCGTCGGCCGCTCCGAGCTGGTCGGCCGGCCGATGGCCCAGCTCCTCGTGATGGCGAACTGCACCGTCACCATCGCCCATTCCCGCACCCGCGATCTCGCCGAGGTCTGCCGCCGCGCCGACGTGTTGGTGGCCGCCGTCGGCCGGCCGCTGATGATCCCGGGCGACTGGGTGAAGCCCGGCGCGACGGTGATCGACGTCGGCATCAACCGCATCCCGGCGCCGGAGAAGGGCGAGGGCAAGACCCGCCTCGTCGGCGACGTCGACTTCGATTCGGCCGTGAAGGTCGCCGGCGCCATCACGCCGGTTCCCGGCGGCGTCGGCCTGATGACGGTGGCGACGCTGCTCGCCAACACCCTCATCGCCGCCCACCGCCGCCGCGGCCTCACCCCGCCGGACTTCTTCACGGCGTTGAACAAGCGGCTGTTCGGCTGATCGAGGCCCGCCTTGGGGCACGGTGGGGTGCAAAGAGCGCGAGCGAATTGCACCGGCGGCCGTCGGGTTGGGACGTGCGCGCCCCTCACTGAACCGCCTCCGGGCCGTCGTGGTCGGGGCCGCCGTGATCTCCTGGCGTGGCGGTGGAATTCGCTTCGCTCTTTCCTCCCTACGGGTCGAGAACGACGCTCTCAGAAATCCGAGGCGATGCCCTTCTTCTCCCAGTCGCCGTAGCGCACCGGTTCTGGGCCGTCGCGGCCGGCGATCTCCTTCGGGACGGGCTTCGCCGCCGCATCCGCCGCCTTGCGCCGCTCCTCGGCCTCGAGCAGCGCGCGCTGAGCCGCCGGCGGCAGGTCCTCGAAACGGCGACGCGGCGGCTCGGCCGCAGCCGCCTCGGCGGCGTCCGGTTCGGCGGGTGTCTCGGCGGGTGTTTCGTCGGCGGTCATGGGTCGTCCCGGTCGGATCGCGGGTGATCGGGCGAGTTCGTCTCCCGCGCCGGCTTCTAGTGGTCCGACTCCGACATTCGCATCCCCTGTGGAAGCCTCGTCGTGCGAATGTCGGAGTCATGAGGACCACTAGCAAGCTTATGTTTCTAGTGGAACTTTCGAATTCGACATTCGAACGCGACCCGTGCGGCAGCGGAATTCGAATGTCGAATTCGTTCCACTAGCATGATAAGCGCTTGCCCGTCGAACCATCGCCGGTTCGCATCGCACGTCGAGGATACCCATGAACGAATCCGGCAGAGGGGGTCGCCCCCCGCGCCCCGGCCGCTCCGACCCCGCTCGCCCACGCGGCCCCCGTCCGGACGCTCCGTCCGGCGAGAAGGCCGTGCGCGAGGAACGCCGCGACGAGCCGGGTCTCGCCACCCGCCGCTTCGCCGTCGATATCCTCGGCAACGTCCTCGACGACGGCCGACCGCTCGATCAGGTGCTCGACCATCGCGCCTCGATGCCGGCCTGGCGTGCGCTTTCGCCCGCCGACCGCGCCCTGGTGCGCGCCATCGTCTCGACGACGCTCCGCCGTCTCGGCCTCGTCGACGACGCGCTGAAGCGCCAGATGAAGCGCCCGCTGCCGGGCAAGGCGACGCGGGTCCGCCAGATCCTGCGCGTCGGTGCGGCGCAACTCCTGTTCATGGAGGTGCCCGACCACGCCGCCGTGTCGCTGGCGACCGAGCTCGCCGATCGCGATCGCGAGACACGCCCCTGGAAGGCGATGGTCAACGGCGTGCTGCGTGCCGTCGCCCGCTCCCGCGACGAGATCCTCGAGACCCAGGACGCCACCCGTCTCGTCACGCCGCTGTGGCTGTGGCGCGACTGGGTCGAGACCTGGGGAGAGGACGAGACCCGCGCCTTCGCTTCCGCTCACATGGTCGAACCGGCGCTCGACCTCACCGTCAAGTCGGACGCTGCCGGCTGGGCCGAACGGCTCGGCGGCCGGGTGCTGCCGACCGGATCGGTCCGCCTGCTGCCGCACGGCGCGGTGCCCGAGATGGAGGGGTTCGAGGCCGGCGAATGGTGGGTGCAGGACGCCGCCGCGGCGCTGCCCGCCCGCCTCCTCGGCGACGTCGCGGGAAAAGAGGTCGCCGACCTCTGCGCCGCCCCGGGCGGCAAGACCGCGCAGCTCGCCGCGGCCGGGGCGAAGGTCACCGCCGTCGATCTTTCGCCCCACCGCCTCGATCGGCTGAAGCAGAACCTCGCGCGCCTGCGCCTGAGTGATGTCGCGACGATCGCCGCCGATCTCGAGACGTGGACGCCGAAGGCACCCTTCGATGCCGTCCTCCTCGACGCCCCCTGCTCCGCCACCGGCACCCTGCGTCGTAATCCGGACGTCGGCCGGCTGAAGAAGAGCGCCCAGGTCGAGGAACTCGCCGAGCTGCAACATCGCCTGCTCGACCGGGCGGCCGGCTGGGTGAAGCCCGGCGGCCTCCTCGTCTACTGCACCTGCTCGCTGCAGACGGCCGAAGGCGAGGAGCAGATCGCCCGCTTCCTCGCCGAACACCCGGACTACGAGCGTGCCCCCGTCGCGGCGGAGGAGATCGGCGGGCTCGCGCCGGCGATCACCGCGGACGGTGACCTGCGCACCCTGCCCGACATGCTTCCCGATCCCGAGCCCCGCCTCGCCGGGCTCGACGGCTTCTTCGCCGCCCGCCTGCGTCGTCGCACCTGACGACGCTCGCGCAACGGTGGCCGCCGAACATCGCTCACACTCTGAAATGCGAGCGGGAATTTAACCGGGCGTTAACCCTGTTGGGGTGCCTTGGAGGATGGGCGAGGGTCGCCCTCGTACCGCCGTCGCGGTGCGGGGAGACGATGGGAGCGCATGACGACACGGGGCATGGCCGATAGGCTCCTCGAGTGGAAACTGATCGGCCGCGCGCTCGCGGACCGCGCCGGTGCGCCCTTCGTCCGTGCCACCCGTTCCATCCGCGCCTTCGTCGAACCGGCCGCCGATCGCCTGCTCATCGCGCCGCAGGACCTGCGCACCGCCGACCCGACGGTGGCGACCGACATCTATGCCGGCGTCTTCGTGTTCTCCGGCCAGATCGTCGAGTGCAACGGCCGTTCGCCCTTCGAGATGGCGCCGCCGAGCGAGGATTGGGCGCGCGTGCTGCACGGCTTCGGCTGGTTGCGCCACCTGCGCGCCGCCGACACCGCCTCCGCCCGCTCCAACGCCCGCATCCTCGTCGACGACTGGCTGCGCATCGCCGATCATCCGCCCATCGCCTGGGAGCCGGAAGTGGTGGCGCGCCGCACCATGGCTTGGCTCGCCCAGTCGCCGATGATCCTGGCGGAAGCCGACCGGACCACCTATCACCGCTTCCTCGCCGGCCTGACCCGTCAATTCCGTTGGCTGCGCGTCCGCTGGGGCGAGGAACCGACCGGCCTGCCGCGGCTGAAGGTGGCGATCGCCGTGCTCGCCACCGCCATCGCCGTCGACGGTTTCCGCCGCCACATCAAGACCGCGTCGCGCCGCCTCGACGACGAGCTGAAGCGCCAGATTCTGCCGGATGGCGGCCATGTCGGCCGCAATCCGGTGACCATCCTCGAGGTGCTGATCGACCTCCTCCCCGTCCGCCAGGCGCTGGCCGCGCGCGGCCATCCCGTCTCGCCGGCGATGATGGGGGCGATCGATCGGATGATGCCGATGCTGCGCTTCTTCCGCCACGGCGACGGCGCCTTCGCCCTCTTCAACGGCGCGACGACGACGCCGACCGACCTCGTCGCCACCGTGCTGGCCTACGACGACGCCCAGGGCCGGCCCCACGGCAACGCCCCGCATTCCGGCTATCAGCGCCTCGAAGCGGAGAAGACCGTCGTGGTGATGGACACCGGCGCGCCGCCGCCGCCGGAGTTCGCCCGCACCGCCCACGCCGGCACCCTCGCCTTCGAACTCTCGTCCGCCGCCGCCCGCTTCGTCGTCAACTGCGGCGCGCCCTTCCGACCGGTCAAGGACTGGCGCCGCGTCGCCCGCTCGACCGCCGCCCACTCGACCCTGGTGGTCGACGACCATTCCTCGGCGCGCATCCGCGACGAGGGCGCCTTCGTCGATCTCCTCGGACCGATCCTGATCGGCGGTCCGAGCGACGTGCCGGTCGATCGCGCGGAAGCCGACGGCGCCGTCGCCGTCACCGCCTCGCACGACGGCTACGCCGCCGACTACGGCGTCGTCCACGAACGCACGCTGAGGCTCTCGGCGAACGGCGACATCCTCGACGGCCGCGACCGCGTCGTCCCCTTCGAAGGCGGCACCGACGACGTTCCCTTCGTCATCCGTTTCCACCTGCACCCCTCGGTCAAGGTCGGCCGCCTCGGCGACCACGGCGTCGTGCTCATCGGACATGCAGGCGAGGGCTGGGAGTTCACCTGCGACGATCTCACCCCGGAGGTCGAGGAATCGGTCCATCTCGCCGATCTCCACGGCCTGCGCCGCACCTCGCAGATCGTCCTGGCGAGCGGCGAGGACGGCCCGCGCGAGATCCGCTGGCGCTTCTCCCGCACCGCGCGGTCCCACGCCAAGGGGCGGTGACGCGACGCCGCACCGCCCGCGCCCCCTCTCCGTCCACCGTCGGGTTTGCCCCGCGGCGGATTCGTGCTAACGCCCTCGCCGAAATCTCCCGGATCCCGAGACCGAAGAGCCGAACGGCCGCCATCCGTTCCGCGATTTCTCGATCCATTTCGCAAGAAGGCGAAGCCGAACCCATGTCGATCACCGTCAAGAACATCACCCCGCCCGATCGCGTTCCCCTGAAGCGCGCCCTCCTGTCGGTCTCCGACAAGACCGGGCTGATCGACTTCGCCCGGGCGCTGGCCGCCCGCGGCGTCGAGCTGCTGTCGACCGGCGGCACCTGCAAGTCGATCGCCGAAGCCGGCATCGCGGTGAAGGACGTCTCGGAAGTGACCGGCTTCCCCGAGATCATGGACGGCCGCGTCAAGACGCTGCACCCGAAGGTCCACGGCGGCCTCCTCGCCGTCCGCAACGACCCCGAACACGTCGAGGCGATGAAGGCCCACGACATCGAGGGCATCGATCTGCTGGTGGTGAACCTCTACCCGTTCGAGGCGACGGTCGCTCGCGGAGCAGATTGGGCGACCGGCATCGAGAACATCGACATCGGCGGCCCGGCGATGATCCGCGCCGCCTCCAAGAACCACGCCTATGTCGCCGTCGTCGTCGACCCGGCCCGTTACTCGGATGTCCTCGCCGCGCTCGACGCCAACGACGGGTCGACCACGCTGGAGCTGCGCAAGGCTCTCGCCCTCGAGGCCTTCGGCCGCACCGCCACCTACGACGCCGCCATCTCCAACTGGATGGCCGCCGAGATCGGCGAGGTGAACCCCAAGTACCGCGCCTTCGGCGGCACCCTCGTCGAGCCGATGCGCTACGGCGAGAACCCGCACCAGTCGGCCGCCTTCTACAAGACCGCCGAGGTTCGCCCGGGAGTGGCGACCGCCGTGCAGGTGCAGGGCAAGCAGCTCTCCTACAACAACATCAACGACACCGACGCGGCCTACGAACTCGTCGCCGAGTTCGACCCGGCCCGCACCGCCGCCTGCGCCATCATCAAGCACGCCAACCCCTGCGGCGTGGCGGAAGGCGGAAGCCTCGCCGAGGCCTACACCAAGGCGCTGCGCTGCGATCCCGTCTCCGCCTTCGGCGGCATCATCGCCTTCAACCGGACGCTCGACGCCGAGGCCGCCACCGAGATCGTGAAGATCTTCACCGAGGTGATCATCGCCCCCGACGCCACCGACGAGGCGAAAGCGATCGTCGCCACCAAGAAGAACCTGCGCCTGCTTCTCGCCGGCGGCCTGCCGAAGCCCGCCGCCGCCGGCCTCACCGCCAAGACCGTCGCCGGCGGCATGCTGGTGCAGAGCCGCGACTCGGGCACCGTCGACGCCGTCGAACTGAAGACCGTCACCGCCCGCGCCCCCTCCGAGCGGGAAGCGGCCGACCTCGCCTTCGCCTTCCGCGTCTGCAAGCACGTCAAGTCGAACGCCATCGTCTACGTGAAGGATCTCGCCACCGTCGGCATCGGCGCCGGCCAGATGAGCCGCGTCGATTCCGCCCGCATCGCCTATCGCAAGGCCGCCGACGCGGCCGCCGCGGCGGGTGAGAGCGAGCCGCTGACCAAGGGTTCGGTCGCCGCGTCCGATGCCTTCTTCCCCTTCGCCGACGGCCTCGAGGTCGTGGTCGAGGCGGGCGCCACCGCCGTCGTCCAGCCGGGCGGCTCGATGCGCGACCAGGAGGTCATCGACGCCGCGAACAAGGCCGGCATCGCCATGGTCACCACCGGCATGCGCCACTTCCGCCACTGAGGCGGATCATCGGACGAGATCGCAGCGGGGGCCGTGGCGACGCGGCCCCCGTCGTCGTTTTTGTGATCCGAATCGTGCAATGAGCGTGAGCGAATTGCACCAGCGGCGCTCGTCGGCGGCGCCGACGTTCCCCTCGGACGACGCCGGTACAATTCGCCTTCGGCTCATCGCCCCTACGGTCCACCATCCCACGCCTTCACCGCCGCGGCGTCTTCACCCCGGCCATCAGGACGAAGCCCGTCACCAGGAACACCGCCAACACCGCCGCGCCGGCGCGTTGGCTCTCGGTCCAATCGGTGACCATGGCCACCGCGAGCGGCCCCATGAAGCTCGTCACCTTCCCCGAAAGCGCGAAGAAGCCGTAGAACCGGGCGATCGCGTCGGCCGGCGCCATGCGGGCGAGCTGGGTGCGCGAGGCGGCCTGCAGCGGCCCGGCCGCGAGGCCGAGGATGCCGCCGGCAAGAAGATAGACCTTGGCCGCCGTACCGGCGTAGAGCCCACCCTGCCCCGCCGCCACCGGCACCACGAAGAACACGTGGGTGCGATCGATCGAGACGACGAGCACCAGGGTGAGGAACAGCACGATCAGCGCCCCGAGCACTACCACCTTGGAGCCGAAGCGGTCGTCGAGCCGGCCGCCGGTATAGGCGCCGATCGTCCCGGTGATGGTGAGGAAGATGCCGAAGAGGCCGAGCTCGATCGTCGACCAGCCGAAGACACCCGCCGCGTAGATGCCGCCGAAGGCGAAGAGGGCGACGAGGCCGTCGGTGTAGATCATGTTGGCGAGGAGGAAGCGCCCGAGGCTCGGCACCGCCTTCAGGTCGCGCGCCGTATCGGCGAGCCGCGCGATCCCCGTGCCGATCGTCTCCGCCGCCTTGCCGCCGTGGTTGCTGTCGGGGGTGAAGAGGAACATCGGCAGGGCGAAGACGACGAACCACAGCGCCGACAAGGGGCCGGTCACCCGCGCCCCCTCGCCCGCCGCCGGATCGAGCCCGAACAGCGGCGTCAGGCCGAACAGCGTCCGGCCCGTCGCCGTCTCGGCGGCGAGAAAGCCGAGCACCACCACCAGACTGACGAGGCCGCCGGCATAGCCGACCGCCCAGCCGGTACCCGACAACCGGCCGAGCTCCGACGGCGGCACCAGTCGCGGCATCATCGCGTTGTTGAAGACGGTGGCGAATTCGGCCCCGATCGTGCCGATGATGAAACCGGCGAGCGCCAGCGCCACCGAAGCCGGATGCCCGGGCGTGGCCAGCCACAGCGCCGACGATCCCACCATCATCAACGCCCCGAAGGCCCCGACCCACGGCTTGTGACGGCCGAGCGCGTCGGCGATCGAGCCGAGCACCGGCGACAGCACCGCGATGACCAGACCCGCCGTCGCGGTGGCATAGCCCCACTGCGCCTGACCCGAGGCGGGATCGCGAGCGAGATGGGCGGCGAACCACGGCGCGAAGACGAAGGTCGTCACCAGGGTGAAGAACGGCTGCATCGCCCAATCGAACATCACCCAGCCGACGAGCCCGGCACGAGACGTGCGCGGCGTGGGGGGCGTACCGTGTGTGTTCGCCATGCGATTCCCTCTCCCGCCGCGACGCACGGCGCCTCACTCATATACCGGATCGTGGCGAAATGGGGTGGCGCGGTCGAGCGAGGGATGCGGATCCGTCGCGGGCGGCGGTGGAACGCGGCGCCAACCGTGCGACACCCGGCCCTCGCCCCGCTCGGGGCGTTCCTCGGCTCGCGTGGAGCGGGACGCCACCCGCCCGACCCGGCGCGAAACGCGCGGCGCGTTCGTCGCTCGCGCCGAGTGAGCCGCACCCCTGCCCGGCCCGGCGCGAAACGCGCGGCGCGTTCGTCGCTCGAAACGCTCCACCGGAGCGTTTCGTCGGCGGCGGAGCCGCCGACCGCTCCTCACCCCTTCTCCGCCAGATCGGCGAGGAGGGAGGCGGCGACGGTGAAGCGCGACACGCTCGGCGTCGCGGCCTCGCCCAGCGTCTCGTCGACCACCGCCAGCGCCCGGCCGATCTCCGCGCCGTAGCGCGCCTCCCAGGCCTCCACCCCACCGCAGGCCAGCGCCTCGGCGACGATGCCGCGATGGGCGTCGTCGAGCGTCCGCGCCGCCCGGTCGAGGGCGAGGCCGTCGTAGTAGTCGGCGACCGGCAGTCCGCGCACCATCGCCTCCAGCCGATCGATCGACAGCCGGTCGGCGACCGCGAAATGGGCGATCGCCACCTCCGCCGCGGGTTTCGCCGTGCGTTCGACCGTGAGAGTGATGTCGGGGATCTCGATCACCACGTCGAGATGGGCGAGGCGGTCGGCGAGATCGGCCGGCACGCCGGCCGTCACCAACCGCTCGCGCTCCGCTTCGACCGTGGCGAGGATCGCCACCGGCAACAGCGCCTCCAACTCCGGCTCGAGCGAGGCGATCGCCGCGCCGAAGCGTTCGATCACCGCCCCGACGCCGTCGCGGAACGACACGTGGCGCAGGAACCAGACGGTGCCGGTCGTCGCCAGATCCCGCACCCGGCCATAGAGCTGGAGCTGCAAGGCGCCGGAGATGCGCCCGTCGAGACCGTCGAGCCCCTGCTCCAGTTCGGCGAGGCCGAAGACCCCGCGCGCCGCGGCGAAGGCGCGGACGATCGCCGGCACCCCCGCCCCCGTCCGGTCGGCGACGCGGGTGAAGAAGGTCGGTCCGCCGCGGTCGACCACCATGTTGGCGAGGCGGGTGGCGACGATCTCCCGCTTCAGCCGGTGTCCATCGATGCAGTCGGCGTAGTCGGCGCGCAGGCGCTCGGGGAAATAGGCGGCGAGTTCGGCGGCGAAGGACGGATCGTCCGGCGCGTCCGAGGCCAGAAGATCGACCTTGGCCGACAGCTTCGCATAGGCGAGCAGCACGCCGATCTCCGCTCGCGTCAGCGGCCGCCCCGCCGCCTCGCGCGACGCGAAACCGGCGTCGTTCGGCAGGGTCTCGACCTTGCGGTCGAGCCGGCCGGCGCGCTCGAGCCCGGCCACCATCCGCCGCTGGAACGGCAGGTCGGTCACCCCGAGTCGTTCGGCGAGCGAGATCGACAGGGTCTGCGAATGGTTGTTGGCGAGTACCAGCGCCGCCACTTCGTCGGTCATCGCTGCGAGCAGCGTGTCGCGATCCGGCCCCGAGAGCCGCCCGTCCGCCACTGCCGTCGCCAGGGCGATCTTGATGTTGACCTCGACGTCGGAGCAGTTGACCCCGGCCGAGTTGTCGATCGCATCGGAATTGCAGCGACCGCCGGCACCGCCGTATTCGATGCGCGCCCGCTGCGTCAGGCCGAGATTGGCGCCCTCGCCCACCACCTTGGCGCCGATCTCGGCACCGGTGATGCGGATCGCATCGTTGGCCTTGTCGCCGACCTCGGCGTCGGTCTCGCCCGCCGCCCGCACGTAGGTGCCGATGCCGCCGAACCACAGGAGGTCGGCCCGCGCCTTCAGGATCGCCCGCATCACCTCCGCCGGGGTCGCATGATCGACGTCGAGCCCGAGTGACGCGCGGACCTCCGGCGAGAGCGGGACGGTCTTCGACGCCCGAGAGAAGACGCCGCCGCCGGCCGAGATCTTCGCCTTGTCGTAATCGGCCCAACTCGACCGCGGCAGGGCGAAGAGCCGAGCGCGCTCCTCGAAACTCGTCGCCGGATCGGGATCGGGATCGAGGAAGATGTCGCGATGATCGAAGGCGGCGACGAGGCGGATCGCCCGCGACAGCAACATGCCGTTGCCGAAGACGTCGCCCGACATGTCGCCGACGCCGACGACGGTGAAGGGCTCGGTGAGGATGTCGCGGTCCATCTCGCGGAAATGCCGCTTCACCGCTTCGAAGGCGCCGCGCGCCGTGATGCCCATCTTCTTGTGGTCGTAGCCGGCCGAACCGCCCGAGGCGAAGGCGTCGCCGAGCCAGAAGCCGTGGTCGAGGGCGATGGCGTTCGCCGTGTCGGAGAAGGTCGCCGTGCCCTTGTCGGCGGCGACCACGAGATAGGGGTCGTCGCCGTCGTGGCGCACCACCCGCGGCGGCGCCACGATCGCCCCGTCGCGGAGATCGTCGGTGAGGTCGAGGAGACGGCCGACGAAGGTGCGGTAGGCCGCCGTGCCCTCGGCGAGGAAGGCGTCGCGGTTCATCCCCGGCGTCAGCCGTTTCGGGAAGAAGCCGCCCTTGGCACCGACCGGCACGATCACCGCGTTCTTCACCTGCTGCGCCTTGACCAGACCCAACACCTCGGTGCGGAAATCGAGCGCTCGGTCGGACCACCTGAGTCCCCCGCGCGCCACCGGCCCGAAGCGCAGATGCACGCCCTCCACCGTCGGCCCGCACACCCAGATCTCGCGATGCGGCCGCGGCTCGGGCAGACGCCCCAGCTTCTCCGGCGCGAGTTTGAAGGCGAGCGTGTCGCGCGGCCGCCCGTCCGCCTCCGGACGGAAGAAATCGGTCCGCACCATCGCCCGGATCACCTCGGCGAAACGGCGCAACACCGTGTCGTCGTCGAGCGAGGCGACCTCGCCGAGAGCGGTGCCGATACGTGCGGCGATCTCGTCCTCCGCCGCGTCGCGATCGCCGGATGCCGCCGGATCGAAGCGCGCATGGAACAGCGCGACGAGATCGGCGGCGATCGCCGGATACCGACGCAGCGCCCCCCACACGACGTCCTGCGGGTAGGCCAGACGGATCTGGCGCAGGTAGTGGCCGATCGCCCGGAGCACCGCCACGTCGCGCCGACCGAGACCGGCGGCGAGCACCAGGGCGTTGTAGCCGTCGTTCTCCGCTCCACCGCCCCAGGCGGCGACCAGCATCTCCTCGAGCCGGGCGTCGAGATCGGCGGTGAGATCGATCGGCAGGCCCTCGCCGTGCAGCAGGGCCATGTCGTGCACGAAGATCTGCTGGCCGTCCTCCGGCCTCACCCGCCAGGTGCTCTCGTCGATGACCGACAGGCCGAGGTTCTCGAGCAACGGCACACGCTGCGACAGCGCGATCGGCGACCCGCCGTGGAAGAGCTTGAGGCGCAGTTGTTCCGCCGCCATCTCCGGTCGTCGGTAGAAGTCGACGGCGAGTGCCTTCGCCGGCCCGAGGCTCGCCATCGCGACGACGTCCCCGACCGCCGCCCTCGGCGACACCTCCGCCCGATAGCCCGGATCGAACGCCGCGCCCCAACCGGCGACCAGCCGGCTCGCCGCGACCTCACCCAGGCGCTCGGCCGCCGCTTCGGCGAAATCGTCCGCCCAGGTGCGCACCAGACGCGCCACCTCGGCCTCGAGCTCCGGCTGCGGGATCTCCGGCGTCACCCCGCGATAGCGCCCGACGATGTAATGGATGCGGGTGAGCACGCCTTCCGGGAAGGTCGGCATGAACGACACCACCTTGCCGTCGAAGCGCGCTTCCAACATGTCGCCGATACGGGCGCGCAGATCCGTGGTGTAGCGATCGCGCGGCACGTAGACGATGACCGAGACGAAGCGATCGAAGGGATCGCGTCGCGCCAGCACGCGGATGCGCGGATGTTCGCCGAGCGCCAGTATGGCGAGAGCGAAGTCGTGCAGCGTATCGGCGTCGATCTGGAACAGCTCGTCGCGCGGGAAGGTCTCGAGCACCGCGGCGAGCGCCTTGGCCGAATGACCGTCGGGGCGGAAACCGGCGCGCTCGACCACCGCGTCGAGCTTGCGTCGCACCACCGGGATGTTGCGCGCCGAGCGGGTGTAGGCGGTGGCGGTGAAGAGACCGAGGATGCGGATCTCGCCGCTCATCCGTCCGTCCGGCCCCCACAGTTTCACGCCGATGTAGTCGAGGTGGACACGGCGATGGACGCGCGAGCGGACGTTCGACTTGGAGATCATCAACGCGTCGGCGGAACGTGCGAAGGCGCCGATCGCGGTGGCGGCGTTGAGGCTCTCCGCCCCGCGTTTCAGCACCCTGACTTCCGGATCGCGCAGGATCCCGAGCCCGGTGTCGGCGAGCGGCTCGACGAAGGCGCCGCCCTCGGTCTCCTCGAAACGGTATTCGCGCATCCCGAGGAAGGTGAAGTTGTTCTGGCCGAGCCAGGTGAGGAAGGCCACGGTCTCGTCGCGCACCGCGATGGCGAGCGGCGTCGGACCGCGATCGTAGGCGACGATCAGCCGTTCGATCCGATTGAGCATCGGCCGCCAGTCGTCGACCGCGGCGCGCACGTCGGCGAGAGTCGCGTCGAGGCCCGCGACGAGCTCCTCCCGCAGGCGCGGATCGGCGATGCGTCCGACGTGGATGTGGATGAAACTCTCCCGCCGCGTCGTCGGCGTGTCGGCGGCGACGATCGCCGTCGCCAGCCCCGTCGCATCGCGCTCGACGACCAGGATCGGATGGGTCGTCAACCGGATCTCCAGCCCCAGGTCGGTCAACTGACCGAGCACCGAGACGAACAGGAACGGCATGTCGTCGTTGTCGACTTCGACGACCGTGAGCGAGCGTGCCGTCTCGCCGTCACCGAAGTCGCGATCGAAGACACGGATCCGGTGTCGACCGGCCGGCCGCTCGGCGAAGGCCACGAAAGCCGTCTCGGCGAGCCCGGCGAGATCGGCGGCGGTGTAACCGGCGATGTCCTCGCCCGGCACCCGGGAGAAGAGCCGACCGGCGAAGTCCGCGAACATCTCGCCGCCGCCCTTGCCGGCCGGACCCGCGTGCCCGGCGGCAGGTTCACCGGCCGGTCCCTCTCCGAGCGTCGGTCGCGCCTCGCCTTCTCGCATGGTGTCCTCCCGATCGAGCGGATCGTTCTGCAGAATCCGGATTTTCACGCACGATGATCCCACCCCGATCGGAAGGCAATGCGCGTCGCAGCGATGGAATCGGGTCTTCGAATCGGCGATTTTCGGGCGAAACGACCCGATCGTCGGTGAATTCGATCACGATCACGCGACTTTCGGCGCGGATTCGGCGATGCAGCGAAGATCGCGACGGTCCGCGCCCCGGCAGAAATTTTACCATTCCGCACGGCACGCACGAGCTCATCGGCACAAAAAAGAGCGCGGCTCGTCGAGCCGCGCTCCCTCTCGATGGATTCGCCCGAGCGCCGGTCGCCCGGCGTCGGCGCAGGGCCGATCATACCAAAGGCCGAAGGTGCTGACGCACCCGGCCTATGAACACACGCGAATTTCTCATTTGCGTCAGAGGCATGAGAAATTCGCGTCAAGAATACCATCGGTCATTTGCAATGACCGATGGTATCAGCCCTTCGCCTTGTCGGCCTCGTACCGCGCGATCGCATCGACGATGAACTGCTTGGCGTCGGCGGCGTCACCCCAGTTCACCACCTTCACCCACTTGCCGGGCTCCAGATCCTTGTAGTGCTCGAAGAAGTGCTGGATCTGGTCGATGGTGATCTGCGGCAGGTCGGAATAGTTCGTCACGCTGTCGTAGCGCTTGGTCAGCTTGTGGCTCGGCACCGCGACGATCTTCTCGTCGTGGCCGGCCTCGTCCTGCATGTGCAGGACGCCGATCGGACGGCAGTTGATGATGGCGCCCGGCACGATGGCGCGGGTGTTGATCACCACCACGTCGATCGGGTCGCCGTCGTCGGACAGCGTGTGCGGCACGAAACCGTAGTTACCGGGATAGCGCATCGAGGTGTAGAGGAAGCGGTCGACCACCAGCGTGCCCGAGGCCTTGTCGAGCTCGTACTTGATCGGCTCGCCGCCGATCGGCACCTCGATGATGACGTTGATGTCTTCCGGCGGGTTCTTGCCGATGGAGATGGCGTCGATGCGCATGGGATCACTCCTGAAGCTGTTCGTCGCGCCCCTTCTCCGAACCTTTCGGCCCGAGTGAGGTCGCGGTCTTCGCCGGGGAGCCCCTCGAGCACCCGGGTCGGAACGGGGACGCGCCGCAGCGAACGGCGCGGATCCCGGTCCTTCTAACCGATCGCGGCATCCTGTGAAATGCAGTCCTTCGGACGACGAGCTGCCGCCGGTGGCGGGGTCCGCCTCACGATGCCGCGAAGCCGTAGACGGCGATCGGCAGCGTCGCCTCGCCGATCCGCTCGCCGGTCTCGGCCGCGACGGCGCCGCCGAGCCGCTCGTAGAACCGCCTCGCGCCCTCGTTCTCGGCGAGCACCCGCACCGTGAAGGCGGCGAGCCCGTAGCGACGCAACTCCTGGCGCGCCGCCTCGAACAGCAGTCGCCCGAAGCCGAGCCCCTGCGCCTCCGGCATGAGGTAGATCTCGTAGATCTCGCCGGCGTAGGGCAGCATCCGCATGCGATTGGGACCGACGGTGGCATAGCCGCGGATCTCGCCGCCGACCTCGAGCACCAGCACCGCCGTGTGCCGGTCGAGCGCCCGCTTCCACCATGCCGGGCCCCGTCGGGTGATCATCCGCTCGAGATCGCGCCCCGGGATGATGCCGCGGTAAGCCCCGGCCCACGCCGCGTCGTGCACGGCCGCGATCCGCGAAGCATCGGCGCTCAGGGCGCGCCTGACCCCGATCTCACCCAGTCTCATGGCCGGAGCCTAACCCCGCAGCCCCGGCTTCGAAAGGGCCACATGCGGATTTTCCCTGATGGGGCCGGATTTCCGTGACGCCGACGGTCACGCCGCGATCTTGAAATTCGCCGCCCGACCCACGATCTGTCGCGTCGTGTGCCGGTTTTCGCCGCGCCGGAGGAGGTTCGCATGACCGCTTCGAACGATCGCCGCATCCATCTCGATCCGGAGATCCTCGGCCCGGAGGAGACCCGCGAGGCGCGGATCCGCGAGCGCCTGTGGGCGACGGTGAAGCGCGCCGCCCGCTCCATCCCCTTCATGGAGGAGGTGGTGGCGGCCTGGTACTGCGCTCTCGATCCGGCGACGCCGACCAAGGTGCGCATGACGCTCCTCGCCGCGCTCGCCTATTTCGTCGCCCCGATCGACTTCGTCCCCGATCTCCTGCCGTTGATCGGCTTCGGCGACGACGCCGCGATCCTGATGACCGCCATCGGCATGGTCCGCGCCCACATCACCGACGATCATCGCAAGGCGGCACGCAAGGCGATGGCCGAGCACTGAGGCTCACCCCGCCACCACCACGATCTTGCCCTTGACCCGTCGCGCCGCGATCTCGCCGATCGCGGCCGGTGTCTCGGCCAGCGGATAGGTCGCCTGGACGTGCGGCTTCAGCCGCCCCTCGACCGCCGCCGCCATGATCCGCCGCATCTCGTCGCGGAACGCCTCGGGCTCGCGCACCAGATGGTCGCCCCAGAACACGCCGCGCAGGTCGCAGCCCTTGAGCAGCAGCAGATTGAGCGGGATCTTCGGGATCTCGCCGGCGGCGAAGCCGACCACCAGATAGCGCCCGCGCCATGCGGTGGCCCTGACCGCCGGATCGGCGAAGCGATCGCCGACCGTGTCGTAGACGACATCGACACCACGCCCGCCGGTCAGCTCCTTGAGCCGCGCCTTGAGATCCTCGCGCTCGTAGTCGATCACCTCGTCGGCGCCGATCTCGCGGCAGAAGGCGAGCTTTTCGGCGCCGTTCGCACAGGCGATCACCCGCGCCCCGAGCATCTTGGCGATCTCCACCGCCGCCTGCCCCGCGCCACCCGAGGCGCCGAGCACCGCCACCGTCTCGCCCGGCTTCACCTCGCCGCGATCGGCGAGCCCGTGGATCGCCGTGCCGTAGGTCACCGTCAGCGTCGCCGCGGTGACGAAGTCGAGCCCCTCCGGCATCGCGATCAGTTCGGACGCCGCCACCGCGACCTTCTCGCGCGCCCCGCCCCATTTGAGATAGGCGATCACCCGATCGCCGACGGCGACGCCGGAAACGCCGGCACCGAGGCTCTCCACCACGCCGGCGATCTCGCCGCCCGGCGAGAACGGCCGTTCGGGCTTGAACTGGTAGCGGTCGGCGATGATCAGCGTGTCGAAGAAATTGAGGGCGCAGGCGCGCATCGCCACCACCACCTCGCCGGGGCCGGCGACCGGTTCGGCGACGTCCTCGACCGTCAGGCTCTCCGGCCCGCCCACCACGCGACTGAGAACCGCCTTCATCTCGCACCTCTCCGTTGGTCTCCACCGCGACCTGAACCACGCTCCGCCGCCCCCGTCCAGCCGACTTTCAGCCGAGCGACGGGAACGTCGGCGCATCGCCGAGGAAATCGCCGCGACGGGGCGTCGTCACCCGACTTTCGCCGCCTTCGCTCGCCAACGTCCCGACGCTGGCGGCCCGCCGCCCGCGCGACCGTGTCGATCGAACCGCCACGGCAGGCGGAGAGGATGGCGCCACGGTCGCGGCAACCACTTGGTAACCATCCGCGTGGTTTCTGATACGAGGTTCCCCGGCCGCCCGCGCCGCGACGATCGTCGACGCGTCGGCCCCATGAGGCGATGAAAGCAAATGAGGATCTCTCCTCTCTCCTGGACGGTCGCCGCCGCGTTGGCCGTCGTCTCCGGTCCCGCCCTCGCCGAGAAGAAGTCGACCAAGCCGGCACCCGCCGCCCCGGCCGCGGCTCAGGCGCCGGCCGGTTCGCCGATGCTGGTCATGGAGTCGAAGGACTGGAAGGTCGTCACCGCCAAGTCGGACAAGGGCAAGGTCTGCTTCGCCATGACCAAGCCGACCAAGATGGAGCCGGCCAGCCTCAAGCACGGCGACGTCTTCTTCTTCGTCTCCACCCGTCCGGCGGAGAAGGTGCGCAACGAGCCGAGCCTCCAGTTCGGATACCCGTTGAAGGAAAACTCCAAGGTCACCGTCGACATCGACGGCAAGAAGTACGACTTCTTCACCCGCGGCGACGGCGCCTGGTTCGAGAAGTCCTCCGAATACGCCGCCTTCCTCGAGGCGCTGAAGAAGGGCAAGAAGATGTCGGCCGCCGGCGCCTCGGCGCGCGGCAACCCGACCTCCTACGTCTTCTCGCTCTCCGGCGTCTCCGCCGCCATCGACGGCGCCGCCAAGGAATGCAAGTGATCGGCGCTGCGATCGGATCCCTCTGATCGCGTCGGGTCCGCCGAGCCTGCCGTCTTCCAACACGGCGCGGTCCGCATTATATGAACGTCGAGATCTCGCGAGGCGGACGGGGCGACCCGTCCGCCGTTTCGTGTTGGCCGATCCCCCGCATCGATGGACGCGGATCGCCGCCGTTCCCGAAGGACGCTGCCCATGACTTCGCCCGCCCGCGCCGATGCCGCTCCGGCCGACCCGCTCGCCTCGATCGTCAAGACCGCGCAGGTTGCCGTCGCCACCCGCGACGACAAGCCCTCGCTCCTCGGCCTGACGCGCGACAAGCTCGCCGACGCGCTGCGCGAGATCGGCATCGAGGAGAAGCAGATCCGCATGCGGGTCGCTCAGCTCTGGCACTGGATCTACTGGCGCGGCGTCTCCGACTTCTCGGCGATGACCAACATCGCCAAGGGCCTGCGCGCCGAACTCGCCGAACATTTCGTGGTCGGCCGACCGGAACTGGTGACCGAGCAGATCTCGGTCGACGGCACCCGCAAGTGGCTGTTCCGCTTCCCCGCCCGCGGCGCGGGCCGAGCGGTCGAGGTCGAGACCGTCTACATTCCCGAAGAGGGCCGCGGCACGCTCTGCGTCTCCTCCCAGGTCGGTTGCTCGCTCACCTGTTCCTTCTGCCACACCGGCACCCAGGTGATGGTGCGCAACCTGACGGCGGAAGAGATCGTCGCCCAGGTCGTCGTCGCCCGCGAACGCCTCGGCGATTTCCCGGCGTCGGAGAAGGCCGAGGGAATCCTCCCGGCGGAAGGTCGTCTCGTCACCAACATCGTCATGATGGGCATGGGCGAGCCACTGATGAACTACGACGCGGTGCGCGACGCCATGTTGATCTTCGCCGACGGTGAAGGCCTGTCGCTGTCGAAGCGCCGCATCACCCTGTCGACCTCCGGCGTCGTACCGGCGATCCCGAAGATCGGCGCCGAGACCGGCGTCATGCTGGCGATTTCGCTCCACGCCATCCGCGACGAGCTGCGCGACGAACTGGTGCCGATCAACAAGAAGTATCCGATCGCCGAACTGCTCGACGCCTGCCGCGCCTATCCGGGCCTCTCCAACGCCCGCCGCATCACCTTCGAATACGTCATGCTGAAGGGGGTGAACGACTCGGCCGCCGACGCCCGCGAACTGGTGCGCCTGCTGCGCGGCATCCCGGCCAAGATCAACCTCATCCCGTTCAATCCCTGGCCGGGCTCGAAATACGCCTGCTCCGACTGGGAGACGATCGAGAGCTTCGCCGAGATCGTCAATCGCGCCGGTTACGCGAGCCCGATCCGCACGCCGCGCGGTCGCGACATCCTCGCCGCCTGTGGCCAGTTGAAGTCGGCCTCGGAGAAGCTGCGGGTGCGCGAGCGCCTCGCCCTAGAAGCGATGATCGGCGGACGCGACGACGACGAGTGAGATCGGTGAATCGGCGCAGGATTCCGCGGACTCTCGACAGTCGCCCGGCCCTTGCGTCAAGATCGGCGAAGTGATTCGCCGTCGTCCCGCGACGGCTCCCCGACGTCGAAGGCGGTGCCGCCATGTCCTCCCGTGAGAGCGTTCTCGATCGCGACCGCGCCACCGTCGCCGGTGGCCGTCTCGGACGCATCGTCGCGGCCTACGCCCTGGCCGCCGTCGCCGGCGCCATCGCCCGCACCTTCGGGCTCGTCGCCCAGGAGACGGCGGTGCGCGGCTTCGCCGCCATGATCGAGACCAACGGTGTCGGCGCCCTGGTGGTGGTGCCGCTCCTCTCCGGCTTCGTCGCTTTCCTCGCCGCCGCCCCCTTCGTCACCGCCTTCCTGGTCTTCGCCGAAGGCAGCCGGGCGCGTTCCCTGTGGATCTATGTCGTCGCCGGCGCGGTGATCGGCCCGCTCGCCCAACTGCTGATCGGCCTCTTCGACGCCTCCGGCCGGTCGCCCGGCGTCGCGCTCTACGGCCTCGACGCCCTCGCCGGCGCGGTCGCCGGCTGGGTCTACTGGACCGTCGCGGTGCGCGCCGCGCCGCCGGCGCCGCTCCGCCTCGACACCTTCCGCCGCGACGAACCGCGGTTCTGACCTCGACGGAGACGACGCATGCCGCCGCTCTCCCGCCTCCTCTGGCGCCTCGTCGTCGCCTCCTTCGGCTGGCTCGTCGCCATCGCCGGCTCCATCGCCACGGTGATCGGCGCCTCGATGGGCCGTATGTTGGTCGCCACCGACCTGCCGCTCGCCGACGTCGATCCGCACGGCGTCGTCTCGTTGGCGCTGGTCTTCACCGCCGCGGCGAAGGCCGTCTGGCTCGGCTGGTTCATCTTCGCGATCTATGCCGAGATCGTCGGCCTGCGCTCGCTCCTCGCCCACCTCTTCGTCTTCGCCGCCATCGCGCTTCTCGGCGTCGTCGCACTCGCCCCGGTCGAGGTGACGACCTGTATCGCCACGGTGGACATCGACTGCGGCCGCACCACGGTCGACACGGTGCTGCGCACCGTGCCCGGCGCCGTCTTCAAAGTCCTCGCCGCCGCCGGATTCGTCGCCGGTTTCGGCTACTGGCTGGTCGCCGGCGGCTCGGCCGGGTTCCGCGAACCGCCCACCCGGCTCGCGCCGCGGAAGGGAGATGCGCAGCCGCCGCATGCCTGAACGATCGAACTCGCGCTAATCGATCGGAACGAGGCGGATCGAGCGAGGAGGTCGGACGTGACCGAGCACTGGGACGTGGTGATCGCCGGTGGCGCGATCATGGGATCGTCGACCGCCTATTTCCTCACCCGCGAGCTGGGGCCGAACGCCCGCATCCTGGTGGTCGAGAAGGATCCGACCTACGCCCGTTCGGCGACGACGCTGTCGGCCGCCTCGATCCGCCAGCAGTTCTCGACGCCGGAGAACATCCGCCTCTCGCGCTTCGGCATCGACATGATCCGAAACCTGAAGGCGGAATTCGGCGCCGACGCCGACATCGGCTTCCACGAGAAGGGCTACCTGACGCTGGCGAGCGAAGCCGGCGTGCCGGTGCTGCGCGCCAACCACGTCATCCAGACGGCCGAGGGCGCCGACATCGAACTCCTCGACCCGGACGAACTCGCCCGCCGCCACCCGTGGATGTCGCTCGACGGCATCGCGCTGGCCGCCTACGGCCGCACCGGTGAAGGTTGGTTCGACGCCTACATGTGGCTCGACCTGATCCGCAAGGCGGCCCGCCGCCAGGGCGCGACCTACGTCCACGCCGCGGTGACCGGCATCGCCCGCGAAGGCGACCGCATCACCGGCGTCACCCTCTCCGATGGGCGCCGGATCACCTGCTCCACCTTCGTCAACGCCGCCGGCCCGGCCGCCGGCGACGTCGCCGCCCTCGCCGGCATCACCCTGCCGGTCGAGCCGCGCAAACGCTTCGTCTACGTCGTCCACTGCCGCGAAGCCGTCCCCGGCCTGCCGATGCTGATCGACGGCACCGTCGTGGCCTCCGGCGTCTACGTGCGGCCGGAGGGCCAGTACCACATCTGCGGCGTCTCGCCGGCCGAGGAGGACGACGCCCGCGCCGCCGACGACGACTTCGACGTCGATTATTCGCTCTACGAGGAGGTGATCTGGCCGGCGCTCGCCACCCGCATCCCCGCCTTCGAGAGCCTGAAGCTGATCCGCGCCTGGGCCGGCCACTACGACTTCAACACCTTCGACCACAACGCCGTCGTCGGCCGCCACCCGGAGGTCGAGAACTTCATCTTCTGCAACGGCTTCTCCGGCCACGGCATCCAGCAGGGCCCGGCCTCGGGCCGCGCGGTGGCCGAACTGATCGCCCACGGGCAATTCCGCTCGCTCGACCTCTCGGTCTTCGGTTACGACCGCCTCGCCGCCGGCCGCAAGGTGGTGGAGTTGAACGTGATCTGAGGGCGCGACCGATCGTTTCGACGTAGGCGCCCGATGGTTTGCGCGGATCGGCGACCAGCGCATCTTCCATCCTCGCGTGGGGAGCTTGGCGCTGTTCCCACCGAATCAGCCCTGTGCGAGATGCTTCGAGACGGCGCCCATCGGACGCCTCCTCAGCATGAGGCTCTTGGATTATCGAGGAAATCTCGAGCACCTCATCCTGAGGAGGGCCGAGGACCCGTCTCGAAGGATCGCGCACGAAGGTGGATGCCGAGCGACTTCGAACCGCGCAGTCATCTCGAAAAAGGAGCAGGCAACCGAACCGCCGCAGCCCAGCCGCGGCGTGCTCCGAGCATCCTTTCACATGAGTCCCCTTGCAGAGTCCGCCCGGCTCGACGAACCTCGCGACGACACGCCGGCTCGGCCGGCAGCGGCGACGGAACCCGACTCTTGCAGGAACGCCCCCCATCCTCCGCCGTCCTCGTCGTCTCCTCCCAGGTCGCCCGCGGCGCCATCGGGGCGCGCGCCGCCGTCTTCGCGCTGGAGCGCCTCGGCCTGACGACCTGGCTCGTCCCCACCGTGTGGATGCCCTGGCACCCCGGCCATGGCCGCTCCACACGTCTCGTCCCGGACGTCGACGACTTCGCCGCGGCGCTCGCCGAGATCGCCGAGAGCCCGGCGGCGGCCGAGATCGGCACCGTCGTCACCGGCTATTTTGCCGACGCGGCCCAGGTCGAAGCCGCCGCCCGTCTGGTCGAACGCCTGCGCCTCGCGACGCCGGGCCTCGCCCTGGTCGTCGACCCGGTGATCGGCGACGGCCATGCGCTCTACGTCGCCAAGCCCGTCGCCGAACACCTGCGCGATCGCCTGCTGCCGCTCGCCGACCTCGCCACCCCCAACCTCTTCGAAACCGGCTGGCTCTCGGGGCTGCCGGTCGGCTCCACCGCCGAGACCATCGTCGCGGCCCGCGCCCTGCCGGCCCCGACCGTCGTCGTCACCTCCGCCCCGGCGCTGATGACCCGATCGATCGCCACGCTGCTGGTGACCGCCGACGCCGCCACCCAGATCGAACACCCGAAGATCGACAACGCCGCCCACGGCACCGGCGACCTCCTCACCGCCCTGATCGCCGGCCGCCTCGCCCTCGGCGCACCGCTCGACGCTGCGGTGACCAGAGCCGTGACTTCGGTGTTCGAAGTCGTCGCCCGCTCCGCCCGCGCCCAGGCCGACGAACTCGCCCTCGCCGCCGAACAGGACGTGCTCCTCCACCCGATGGCCCAGATTTCGGTGCGCCGCATCGGCGAGGCCCGCCCCGGCCCACGCCCGGTGGCCCGCCCCGCCGCCTTCGATTGACGCCGCCATGCGCCCGCCCGTCCTCCTCGCCGGTGTCGACGGCTGCCCCGCCGGCTGGCTCGCCTGCCTCGTCGATCCGGCAGGCGCGATCCCGCCCGAGATCCGCCTCTTCCCCCGCTTCGCCGATCTCCTCGCCGAGGACGTCGCCGTCGTCGCCGTCGACATGCCGATCGGCCTGCCCGACCGCATCGGCCCCGGCGGACGCGGTCCCGAACGGCTCGTCCGGCCGATGCTCGGCGAGCGCCAGTCCTCGGTCTTCTCGATTCCCTCACGCGAGGCGGTCTACGCCGGCGAGGGGCTCGACGAACCCGCGGCTTACGCCGCGGCCTGCGCCGCCGCGCTTCGGACCTCCGATCCGCCGAAGAAGGTGTCGAAGCAGGGCTTCCACCTCTTCCCCAAGATTCGCGAACTCGATCGCCTGCTCATCCCCGATCTCGGAGCCGTCGTCGTCGAGAGCCACCCCGAGGTCGCCTTCACGGTGCTGAACGACGGCCATCCCATGACGCTGCCGAAGAAGGTGAAGAACCGGCCGAACCCGCCCGGGCTCGATGAGCGCCGCGACCTCCTCGCCCGCTTCGGCATCCCGCGCCCCCTCACCGCCCCCGCCCACCGCGCGGCGCCGGCCCCGACGATCTGATCGACGCCTGCGTGCTCGCCCTGGTCGCGACCCGCGTGCTGCGCGGCGAGGCGGTGTCCTTCCCCGCGGCCCCGCCCCGCGACGCCCGCGGCCTGCCGATCGCCATCACGGCGTGAGGAATGCGACACCCCGCCACGCGACGGCGTCGTGATACGGGGTCCGAAATCGGACCCCCTATTCCGTTCGCTGAAATCACCCCATTCCCACAAGGGTGATTTCAGCGAGACGGATCCGGCATCGCGAAGCGATCTGCCGGATCCCTTGTGCTAATGTGGTGCGATGCAGCGAAGGTCGGAGGCCGGGGGGCTTTACGCGCCCGTGAGCTTCCGGCATCACGTGGGCCAGCTGTGCGTGCCATCCGGAGAGAACGGCGATGACCAAGACCAATTCCGGCAATTTCTTCGAGGATTTCCGTATCGGTCAGGTGATCCGCCACGCCACCCCGCGCACCGTCACCGAGGGCGACGTCGCCCTCTACACCGCGCTCTACGGCCCCCGCTTCGCCGTCCAGTCCTCCGACGCCTTCGCCCGCGCCATCGGCTATCCGCGCGCCCCGGTCGACGATCTCCTCGTCTTCCACGTCGTCTTCGGCAAGACCGTGCCGGACGTGTCGCTCAACGCCGTCGCCAATCTCGGTTACGCCGGTTGCCGCTTCCTCGCCCCGGTCTATCCCGGCGACACGCTCTCCACCGTCTCCGAGGTGATCGGCCTCAAGGAGAACTCCAACGGCAAGACCGGCGTCGTCTACGTCCGCTCCACCGGCTACAATCAGCACGGCCAGGAAGTGCTCGACTACGTGCGCTGGGTCATGGTGCGCAAGGCCGACGAGAAGGCCGTCGTTCCCGACCAGAAGGTGCCGGAACTACCGGCGGCCCTCACCCCCGAGCAGATCGGCTCCGCCGTCCCGGTGATCGACGCCGCGG
This sequence comes from Pinisolibacter sp., assembly GCF_036782435.1. Lineage (NCBI taxonomy): Bacteria > Pseudomonadati > Pseudomonadota > Alphaproteobacteria > Hyphomicrobiales > Ancalomicrobiaceae > Pinisolibacter > Pinisolibacter sp. The sequence continues at coordinate 34,506 of NZ_DAIPZB010000024.1, forward strand.
CCTACGACGGCGAACTCGCCGGCTCGGTCCATCGCTTCGCCGACTACCGCGCCGGTGAACGCATCGACCACGTCGACGGCATGACGGTGGAAGAGGCCGAGCACATGCTCGCCACCCGCCTCTACCAGAACACCGCCAAGGTCCACTTCAACCAGTGGACCGAGGGCCAGGGCCGCTTCGGCCGGCGCCTGATCTACGGCGGCCACGTCATCTCGCTCGCCCGCGCCCTGTCCTTCAACGGCCTCGGCAACGCCTTCCACGTCGCCGCCATCAACGGCGGCCGTCACGTCGCGCCGCTCTTCGCCGGGCTGACCGTCTTCGCCTGGTCGGAAGTGCTCGACACCGCCGAACTGCCCGGCCGCGACGACGTCGGCGCGCTTCGCATCCGCACCGTGGCGACCAAGGACAAGCCCTGCACCGACCTGCCCCTCAAGCTCGAGAACGGCGATTACGACCCCGCGGTCATCCTCGATCTCGACTACTGGGCGATCATTCCGCGGTGAAAATTCTACCCTGATTCGAAGATCTTGCTGCCATAGGGCATGATCGACGAGCCATGCGTGACTGCATGGTGGATCATCCCTTTGGACGTTTTGACGCACCGCCGCAAAACGGGTTAGAAGGCTTCGACGTATGCGACCATTCGCCGGCGAGACCGCCAGATATGCGCGCGCCGCCGGGCCGGTTCAACCCCCGAGGGATCGAAGACAGACGATGTCGACGAGCAAAGCCAAGGCCGCGGGCGGGGTCGAGCGCCCCCTTTCGCCGCATCTCCAGATCTATGCGCCCTCCTGGACGATGGTCATGTCCATCGTTCACCGCATCACCGGCGCCGCGCTCTATTTCGGCACCATCCTCCTGGCCTACTGGCTGATCTCCGCCGCCGTCGGTCCGAAGGCCTTCGCCACGGCGCAGTGGATCCTCGGTTCGTGGATCGGCCGCCTGGTCCTGTTCGGCTACACCTGGGCTCTGGTCCATCACCTGATCGGCGGCATCCGCTTCCTGATCTGGGACTTCGGCCGGTGCTTCGACGAGAAGCCGCGCTTGATGCTGTCGAAGCTGAACATCGTCCTCTCCGTGCCGCTGACGGTCCTGCTGTGGATCGTCGCCTACGCCATCAAGTGAGGTGACGACCATGCGCACCCCCCTCTCTTCCGTCCGTGGCCGCGGCTCCGCCAAATTCGGCACCGACGACTACTGGGTCCAGCGGCTCACCGCCGCCGTCCTGGTTCCGCTGTCGGTCGTGCTGATCATCTTCCTCGTGCGCAACGGCGCGGCGTCCCACGCCACCGTGCGCGAGGCGCTGGCCAATCCGATCTGCGCCGTGCTGGTGGCCGCCGCGATCATCGCCGGCGTCGTGCACATGCGCATCGGCATGCAGGTGATCATCGAGGACTATGTCCACGGTCAGCCGTGGTCGGTTCTGGCCATCGTGCTCAACTGGTTCTTCTCGGCTCTGATCGTCCTCGCTTCGATCTGGGCGGTCGCCAAGCTCTCGTTCGGGATGTGATCGACATGGCCGAAAACAACGCCAAAGGGGTCACCGGCGCGTCCGGCAAGGCCTATGAATTCATCGACCACACCTTCGACGTGGTGGTCGTCGGCGCCGGCGGCGCCGGCCTGCGCGCCGTCGTCGGCGCCTCCGAGGCCGGCCTGAAGACCGCCTGCGTCACCAAGGTCTTCCCGACCCGCTCGCACACCGTGGCGGCCCAGGGCGGCATCTCGGCGGCGCTCGCCAACATGGGCGAGGACAGCTGGCGCTTCCACATGTACGACACCGTCAAGGGGTCGGACTGGCTGGGCGACCAGGACGCCATCGAGTATCTGGTGCGCAACGCGCCGGACGCCGTCTACGAGCTCGAGCACTGGGGCGTGCCCTTCTCCCGCACGGAAGAGGGCAAGATCTACCAGCGTCCGTTCGGCGGCATGACCACCAACTACGGCAAGGGCATCGCCCAGCGCACCTGCGCCGCGGCCGACCGCACCGGTCACGCCATCCTGCACACGCTCTACGGCCAGTCGCTGCGTCACTCGGCGGAGTTCTTCATCGAGTATTTCGCCATCGACCTGATCATGGATGCGAGCGGCGCCTGCCGCGGCGTCGTGGCGCTGTGCCTGGAAGACGGCACGCTCCATCGCTTCCGCGCCCAGAAGACCATTCTGGCCACCGGTGGCTACGGCCGCGCCTACTTCTCCTGCACCTCGGCCCATACCTGCACCGGTGACGGCGGCGGCATGGTGCTGCGCGCCGGCCTGCCGATGCAGGACATGGAGTTCGTGCAGTTCCACCCGACCGGCATCTACGGCGCCGGCGTCCTCATCACCGAGGGCGCCCGCGGCGAGGGTGGCTATCTCACCAACTCCGCCGGCGAGCGCTTCATGGAGCGCTACGCGCCCTCCGCCAAGGACCTCGCCTCGCGTGACGTCGTCTCGCGCTCCATGACCATGGAGATCCGTGAGGGCCGCGGCGTCGGCAAGGGCGGCGACCACATCTACCTGCACCTCGACCACCTGGATCCGGCGATCCTGGCCGAGCGTCTGCCCGGCATCACCGAGTCGGCGAAGATCTTCGCCGGCGTCGACCTCACCAAGGAGCCGATCCCGGTGCTGCCGACCGTCCACTACAACATGGGCGGCATCCCGACGAACTTCCACGGCGAGGTCCTGACCAAGAAGAACGGCGACCCGGACAGCGTCGTCCCCGGCCTCATGGCGATCGGCGAAGCGGCCTGCGTGTCGGTCCACGGCGCCAACCGTCTCGGCTCCAACTCGCTCACCGACCTCGTGGTGTTCGGCCGCGCCGCCGGCCTGCGCTGCAAGGAGACGGTGGTGGCCAACGGCCGTCAGCCGGAGCTTCCGGCCGACGCCGGCGAGCTCGCGGTCACCCGCCTCGACAAGTACCGCCACGCCTCCGGCTCGACCGCCACGGCGGAACTGCGCAACGCCATGCAGCGCACCATGCAGAACAACTGCGCGGTGTTCCGCACCGGCGAGGTGCTGGAGGAGGGCGTCGGCCTGATCCAGAAGGTCTGGGAAGGCCTGCCGGACGTCAAGGTCACCGACCGGTCGCTGGTGTGGAACTCCGATCTCGTCGAGACGCTCGAGTTCGAGAACCTCATCGAGCAGGCGGTCGTCACCATGAACTCCGCGGAAGCCCGCAAGGAGAGCCGCGGTGCCCACGCCCGCGAGGACTTCCCCAACCGCGACGACGTCAACTGGATGAAGCACACGCTGGCCTGGGCCGATGGCGCGACCAAGAAGGTCACGCTCGACGACCGGCCGGTGCACACCTTCACCATGACCGACGACATCGCCTACATCGAGCCCAAGGCTCGCGTGTACTGATCACGCGCCGATCCCCGTCGTCGGCCCGCGGGCCGACGATCCGGTCGACAGATTGCGAAGAGGTGAGACCGAGATGGTCGAGTTTACCCTCCCCAAGAACTCCGTGGTCGGTACCGGCAAGACCTGGCCGAAGCCCGCCGGAGCGTCGAAGCTCAAGGAATTCCGCGTCTATCGCTGGAACCCGGACGACGGCTCCAACCCGCGCATGGACACCTATTTCGTCGATCTCGACGATTGTGGTCCGATGGTCCTCGACGGTCTGATCTACATCAAGAACAAGATCGACCCGACGCTGACCTTCCGCCGTTCCTGCCGTGAAGGCATCTGCGGCTCCTGCGCCATGAACATCGACGGGCTCAACACCCTCGCCTGCACCAAGGGCATGGACGAGGTGAAGGGCGCGGTGAAGGTCTATCCGCTGCCGCACATGCCGGTGGTGAAGGACCTGATCCCGGATCTCACCAACTTCTACGCCCAGCATCGCTCGATCGAGCCGTGGCTGAAGACGGTGACGCCGACGCCGCAGACCGAGTGGAAGCAGTCCCACGAGGATCGCTCCAAGCTCGATGGTCTCTACGAGTGCATCCTCTGCGCCTCGTGCTCGACCTCGTGCCCGAGCTACTGGTGGAACGGCGACCGCTACCTCGGCCCGGCGGTCCTCTTGCAGGCCTATCGTTGGCTGATCGACAGCCGCGACGAAGCGACCGGCGAGCGCCTCGACAACCTCGAGGACCCGTTCCGCCTCTATCGCTGCCACACCATCATGAACTGCGCCAACACCTGCCCCAAGGGTCTGAACCCGGCCAAGGCGATCGCCGAGATCAAGAAGATGATGATCGAGCGCCGTCTCTGATCGTCGCCTTCCGAGGAAAACGAAGAGCCCCGGCGGATCGCTCCGCCGGGGCTCTTCGCGTTTTTCCCTGCGTTTGATCCGTCGCCTCACGCCCGGCCGAACAGGCCGCCGACGAACGACCGCCGCTGCAGGTCCATGATCGCCGTGGTCCAGGCGAAACCGTCGCCGACCGTCTCGCGCAGCTGCGAAACCGCCGACGCCGTCTCCGGCAGCACCAGCCCGACGACGTCGCCCGATTCGTATTCCAGTTCGGCGCCGTGGCGCAGCGCCAGCCGCTGCATCTGGGCGTTGGAGGCGAGGCAGTTCATGTAGAGGCGGCGAATGCCGCGATTGCGGGCGGCGAGGATCACCGCCTCCATCAGCCGCGACCCGAAGCCGCAGCCCTGCCAGTCCTTTTCCACCGAGAACGCCGCCTCGGCGTCGCGGCGCGGCCCGTCGATCCGCCGCAACTCGCCGACACCGACGAGACGGCCGTCGACGAACACGCCGTGGATCACCGTGTCGAGGGCGAAGCTGGTCTCGGCATAGTTGGTGACGAAATCGTCGCCGGTCACCATGCCGAAGCGATTGCGCCGCGTGGCGGCGTCGAGACGGAGCAGATGGTCGCGAAAAGCCGGGACGTCACGCGCCCACAGCTTGCGGATCGCGCCGCCTTCGTAACGAGCGATCATGGTCTTTCTCCTGTTTCGGCTACGATGAGTTGCATCGCAGCATTTCGTGAAATGTTATTGTGCGATGCAATAAGACCAGAATGCGGCAGTCGGGGAAAATTCGTATGACACCCCGCCCGGGGGCGGGGAACCGACCACCCGCCGCGGCACGACGCTCCCCGATTTCGCCGTCTTGCGGTGTTGGATGAGGGTCTACGGCCCCGCGGGGGTCGCGATCGCCCGCGGTTCGCGGTAGAAACGCCGAAGGCAGATCTTCTCGGGAGTTCGAAGCGATGATTCGCGGAAATCGCGTGGCGCTCGCGGTGCTGGTCGCCGGCACGCTCGCCGGCTGTGGCCGGCTCGGTCTCAACGACGGCCCGACCGTCCCGCGTTACGAGCCGCTGCCGGGTGCCCCGACGGCGCCGGTGACGCAAGGAGCCTTGCAGCCTCTGCAGCCACCGCCCGGCGTGACCGCCGATCCGGCCGCGCCGCCGCCGGTCGATCCCAACGCGCCGCCGGCGCCGACCTCGGCCGTCGCACCGCCACCGGCTGCCAACAAGGTGGCCGCCGTCAGCCCCGACAAGGGCCAGCCGATCGGCCGCACCGAGCTTCTCGGCGGCTGGCGCATCGCTTCGGGCAGCGACAACTGCCAGCTGTTCATGAACCTGACCAGCTGGGCCGGCGGCTATCGCGCCATCTCCAAGGGTTGCCATTCGCCCGATCTCGCCAAGATCTCGGCCTGGGACGTCCAGGGCCGTCAGGTCACCCTCAAGAGCTCCGACGGCTCGGTGGTGGCGACGCTGATCAGCCAGGGCGGCGAGCGCTTCTCCGGCACCACCGCCGGGAGCCAGCCGGTCTCCCTGTCGCGCTGATCCCTCGAGGGTGAGCCCCCCCGGTTCGCCCTCCCCCGCCCGCGACCGTGCGAGGTTCCGCGATGCCGACCGTCCGCCTGCTCTCCGACGCCGAACTCTCGCCCGAGGCCGCCGCCGTCTTCGACGACATCCGCGCCACCCGCAAGACCGACTACGTCAACGACTTCTGGCGGGCGCTGGCGAACGACCCCGTCTCGCTGAAGCGCACCTGGGAAAGCATCAAGCAGGTGATGGGCCCGGGCAGCCTCGATCCGCTGGTCAAGGAGATGCTCTACGTCGCCGTGTCGATCGCCCACGGCTGCGAATACTGCGTCGCCACCCACACCGCCTCCGCCCGCGCCAAGGGCATGACGGCGGAGCAGCACATGGAGCTGGTCGCCGTGGTCGGCATGGCGGCGGAGACCAATCGTCTGGTGACCGCGCTCCAGGTCCCGATCGACCCGAAGTTCCGCGACCCTGCGTGAGCGCGGAGCGCGCACGCCAACCTCGACCCTTGGTGAGCGCGGAGCGCGCACGCCAACCTCGACCCCTGGTGAGCCCGGAGCGCTCCCGCCCACATCGACGCGCGTGAGTGCGGAGCACCCTCACGCGCCTCTCCGGCACCCGTGCACGCTCATGTGATCGCCGTTGCGCCCGAACCGGTGCATCATCGGTCCATGGCTCGGATCCTGGACATCGCCATCGTCGCCGTCGGTCTGATCGCAGCCGCCGTCCACGGCGCTTCGAGTGTCGCCGCGGCGGATGCCTGTACCTGCCGCGCCCCGGGCGGACTCCGCGTCGAGCTCGGCGGAACGACCTGCCTCTCGACCCCCGCCGGGCCCCGTCTCGCGCGCTGCGTGATGGACGTCAACATCCTGTCCTGGCAGGTCCTCGACGAGCCCTGCGTCGTCTCGTGGACCCCGCTCCCACAGGGCTGGCGACACGTCGCGGTCCTCGCCGCGGACCCCGCACCGGCGACGCGGCCCTGACACGGGTTCTTCCGAAACGACGAAGGCGCAGGCCTTTCGACCTGCGCCTCTCGCGAATTCGGCGATCGATCGCGTCTCACCAGTCGGAGAGCACCACGTCCTCGTTCCAGGCGACGCCCATCACCTCCTTGGTGACCGCCTGACCGCAGATCACCCGCTTCTGCTCGGCGTCGTAGGTCAGCGTCGGATCGCCGTGGAGCAGCCAGCCCTTGTTGAGGGCGGCGGAGACGCGCTTGCAGAAGGCGGCGTCATCGGGACCGGTGAGATAGCGATAGAGCTTCATGAACCCCCCATACCATCGGCCGGGACCGGCCGATGGGATTCGTCACGCGAGTGACCCTTCGCCCCCGCGTTCACGAGAAACTCGCGTGTCCGCGACGGCCGGATGCTCGAGCATCTTCGGCCGTCCGCATCACAGGGCCGAGGCCGCGGCGATGGCACGGGCGATGGCGACGGTACGCTCGGCCATCTCGGCGTGCAACCGCTCGACCATGCGGCCGTCGAGGCTGATCACGCCCTTCGAGGCGTTCTCCGGCAGGGCGAAGGCGGCGAGGATCTTCTCGGCCTGCGCCACCTCCGCCTCGCTCGGCGAGAAGATGCGGTTGGCGCCCTCGAGCTGGTTGGGGTGGATCAGCGTCTTGCCGTCCATACCGAGGTCGCGGCCCTGCTCGCATTCGGCGATGAAGCCGTCGGCGTCCGACAGGTTGTTGTAGACGCCGTCGATCACGTCGAGGCCGTAGGCGCGGCCGGCGGCGACCGCCGTGGTCAGCCACGCCAACATCGGCGCGCGGCCGGCGACGAAGCGGGCGCGCGTCTCCTTGGCCAGATCATTGGTGCCGAGGATGAAGACCGACAGCCGCCGGCCTTCCTTCGTCGCCGCGGCCGCCGCGATGGCGCCGGCCTCGAGGACGGCGAGCGGCGTCTCGAACATCGCCCAGATCTTGACGCTCTCAGGCGCGCCGAGCCGGTCGAGCACCGCGTTCGCCGCGTAGACGTCTTCCGGGCTCGACACCTTGGGGATCAACACCGCGTCGGGAGCCACGCCCGCCGCCGCCTCGAGATCGGCCGTGCCCCACGGACCCGCGAGCGAATTGACGCGGATCACCACCTCGCGCGGCCCGAAGCCGCCGGCCTTCGCCACGGCGATCACCTGATCGCGCGCCGTCTCCTTGGCGTCGGGGGCGACGGAATCCTCGAGATCGAGGATCACCGCATCGGTCGAAAGCGTCTTGGCCTTCTCCAGCGCCCGGGCGTTGGAACCCGGCATGTAGAGGACGCTGCGGCGCGGACGGATGGTCATGGGGCACACTCCGGTGATCGAGGCACGGGTTCCGGCCGATCGCTTGGCGAGGCCGGCACCTTCCCGCCGACCTCGTCCCCGTCGGGACGGGACGCGTTCGGCGGTCGGACCACGAGGTCCGAACCGTAGGTTCGCCTCTCGTGGAAAATCGACGGCCGGGACCCTAGCGAAGCCGGTGTTGCACCGCAATCGGCCGATGGGCTGACCCGCTCAATCCTGCGCCCGCGGTTCCAGATGGCCGGCGAGCGCCAGGAGCCCGACGACCAGCCAGGCCGAGATCATGGTCGAGCCGCCGATCGGCGCCGCATAGGGGAAGAGGCGATGGCCCTGCAGCGTGAGCAGCGTCACGTCGGCGCCGAAGAGCGCCGCACCGGCGCCGAGGAAGCCCGCGGCCGCCGCCAGCGTCCACCGCTCGCCCGACCGCGCCACCAGAGCCGCCAGCCCGAGGAGGGCGGCGCCGTGCACCATCAGGATCTCCGCCGCCCGTTGCAGCGTATCACCGCCGGCGACATGGGCGGCGACCGCCGCAGCGGCGACGCCGAAGGCCCCGAGAAGGGCCGCGAACACCACCAGGAGCGTGGACGGACGCATGATCGAAACCTCATATTGGGCTCATGAAATTCGGACCCGTCCGACTTTCATGCGCGTTACGGCCAGACCGGCCGATGCCCGTTCGGGCTCGCCTTCGCCGTGGATGTTTCGAACAGGTCGAAACATCCACGGCTCGGTATCACGTGAGACCGGATCGGACGGATCCGGGCTCAGGCCGCCGCAGCCGGCGACCAGCCGACGGTCTCGCCGGCGAACAGCGAAACGATCTCGCCCTCGCCCTCGACCGGCACCGCCACCGGCACCGGATGCGGCTGCTCCACCCAGGTGACCCGCTCTTCGTTGGGCGCCAGCCCGTGGAAGGCCGGGCCGTTCAGAGAGGCGAAGGCCTCGAAGCGATCGAGCGCGTTCTCCTCCGTGAAGACCTTCAGATAGGCCTCGATGGCGGTCGGCGCCGAGAACACGCCGGCGCAACCGCAGGCGTTCTCTTTGAGGTGGCGCATGTGCGGCGCCGTGTCGGTGCCGAGGAAGAACGACGCCTCGCCGCTCGTCGCCGCCGCCCGAAGCGCCACCTTGTGGGTCGAGCGCTTGAGGATCGGCAGGCAGTACATGTGCGGCCGGATACCGCCGCGGAAGATCTCGTTGCGATCGTAGAGCAGATGCTGCGGCGTGATGGTGCCGGCCATGCGACCGGCGTTGGCGCGGACGATCGCCACGCCCTCGGCCGTCGTCACGTGCTCGAGCACGATCTTCAGCGCCGGGAAGTCGGCGAGCATCGGCTCCAGCACCTCCTCGACGAACCGCGCCTCCCGGTCGAAGACATCGACGTCGGCGCGCGTCACCTCGCCGTGGACGAGAAGCGGCATGCCCGCCTTCTCCATCGCCGCCAACACCGGCGCCACGGCGCGCATCGACGTCACCCCGAACTGCGAATTGGTGGTGGCGTGCGCCGGATAGAGCTTCACCGCGGTGAGGACGCCGTCGCGGAAGCCGGCGACGATGTCGGCGGCATCGCTGCCGTCGGTGAGATAGGCGGTCATCAGCGGCGTGAAGGCGACGCCCTCCGGCACCGCCGCCACGATCCGGTTGCGATAGGCCGCGGCCATCGCCGAGGTCGTCACCGGCGGGGTGAGATTGGGCATGACGATCGCCCGCCCGAAGGCCCGTGCTGTGTAGGGCACCACCGCCCGCATCGCCGCCCCGTCGCGGAAATGAACGTGCCAGTCGTCCGGCCTGCGGAAGGTGATGGAGCGCATGAGAACCTCGTCGAACGCATGGCGGCGACGGACCCGTCATGGGCGCCGTCGGCGGCTCTTTCTCGGGCTAAGCACGCGCCACGCCGGCGATCAAGTGGCGTTTCGGCGCGCCCGGCGCGGAACAACATCTTGAAAAGAAAAAAGGCCGCCTTGCGGCGGCCCAAGTCTAGGGAGGAAACGCCCAAGGAGGGCAGTGAGGCGGCCGGGAAGGCCGCGTCACGAGGTGAAATCTAATGCTTCCTTTTCGGCACTGCAATATGCTGTATACCGCGTGACAGCATTGCAAAAATGCATGGCTTGCGACGTCTTCCCACCCCCGCGGCACCCTGCCACGGGGCGCGACGATCGATCACAACACCTTGCCGGGATTGAGGATGCCCTTGGGATCGAGGCTCGCCTTGATCGCCCGCATGGTGGCCAGCGCCACCGGGTCCTTCACCTCGGCGAGCGCATGTCTCTTCAACTTGCCGATGCCGTGCTCCGCCGACACCGACCCGCCGTGCGCCAGCACCACCGCGTGCACCCGGTCGTTGAGCTCGTCCCATTTGGCGAGGTAGTCCGCCTTGTCGGCCCCCACCGGCTGGGAGAAGTTGAAGTGGATGTTGCCGTCGCCGAGATGGCCGAACGGCACCGGCCGGATCCCGGGGATGAAGGCCTCGGCCACGCGGATACCCTCCTCGATCACCGTCGGCACCGCGGCGATCGGCACCGAGACGTCGTGTTTGATCGACCCGCCCTCGATGCCCTGCACCTCCGACATGCCCTCGCGCATCCGCCACAGCCCGGCGCGCTGATCGAGCGAACCGGCGATCACCGCGTCGTCGACTTCGCCGACCTCCATCGCCTCGCCGAGCATCGCCTCGAAGGCCTCGTCGACCCCGCCCTCGGCTGCCGAGGAGACCTCGATCAGCACGTACCAGGGATGCCGATCGGCGATCGGGTCGCGCGCACCTGGAAGGTGCTTGACCACCAGATCGATGCCGAAGCGCGGCATCAGCTCGAACCCGGTGAGCGCCGAACCGAAGGTCGCCTTGGCCCGGCCGAGCAGCGCCACCGCGGCTCGCGGCGAGGCGAGAGCCACGAAGGCGGTCGACTGCGCCTTCGGCCGCGGCCAAAGCTTCAAGACCGCCGCGGTGATGATGCCGAGCGTGCCCTCCGAACCCATGAACAGGTGCTTCAGGTCATAGCCGGTATTGTCCTTGCGCAGCTTGCCGAGGCCGTTCAACACTCGCCCGTCGGCCAGCACCACCTCGAGCCCGAGCACCAGATCGCGGGCGTTGCCATAGGCGATCACCTGGGTTCCGCCCGCATTGGTCGCAAGGTTTCCACCGATCGTACAGGAGCCTTCCGCCGCCAGCGACAACGGGAACAGCCGATCGACCGCTTCCGCCGCCTCCTGGACCGCCAGAAGCGTCACGCCGGCCTCCACCGTCATCGTGTCGGTGATCGGATCGACCTCGCGCACCCGATCGAGTCGCTTCAGCGAAAGGACGATCTCGTCACCCGCCTCCGACGGCGTCTGGCCGCCGACGAGACCGGTGTTGCCGCCCTGCGGCACGATCTTGAGGCCGTGTTCGTTGGCCAGCCGCAGCACCGCCGCGACTTCCGCCGTCGTCTTCGGCCTGACCACCGCCGGGGTGGCGCCGTGATAGAGGCCGCGCAGCTCGACGAGATGCGGCTCGACGTCGAACGGATCGGTCAGCACGTCGGTCGGCCCGACGATGGCGCGCAGGCGGTCGAGGAGTTCGGGAAGGGGCAACGGCAGGACGGGAGCGGTCATCGGGGCACTCGGAGAAAGAGGTCGTGGCCCTAGATAGGGCCGAGACACCATCCCCGGCAACCCGACGGAACGATCGTCTTGAAGTCGCCCGAGGAGCGTCGTAATCCGCGACCGACCGCCCCCACCCCGCCGAGAGGTCGGACCGATGCCGAACACCCTGTCGCGATGGTCCGCCGCCGCCGCCCGCCTCTCGCTCGCCACGCGTTTCCGCCTCGCCGGGATCGCCGTCGCGATAGTCGGGCTCGCCTGGGCGGCCTGGATCCGTCTGACCGTCGCCGAGACACCGGTGCGGGCGATCCCCTTCGACCGGCTGAAGGTCGAGGAGCGTCAACTGGAGGTCATCGGCGGCAAGTTCGCCGTCGAGGCGGCGCGCCTCACCCGGTGGTTCGACGGCCTCTGGGTCGGCCGCGACCTCGCCACCACTCTGGCGGTCCTGAGCGTCGCCGGCGCCCTGATCCTGTTCTGGCTGGCGCGGATCGCCGCGATCGAACCGGTCGATGACGAAGACCCGCGCGATCGACGCTAGGCCGGAACGCACCGACCTCTCACTCCGCCGCCATCGCCGCCGCGCCGGGCGCCTCCGCCACCCCGCGCCGACGCCGGACCCATGCCGCCAGCCGGTCCATCAGCAGGTAGATCGCCGGCGTGGTGTAGAGGGTCAGCACCTGCGACACGACCAGGCCGCCGACGATGGTGACGCCGAGCGGCCGGCGCATCTCCGCCCCTGCCCCGCAGGCGAGTACCAGCGGCAGCGCTCCGAGGAGGGCGGCGAGCGTCGTCATCAGGATCGGCCGAAAGCGTTCGACCGCCGCGGTGCGCACCGCCTCGACCGTCGACATCCCCGTGTCGCGCCTCGCCATCAGGGCGAAGTCGACGAGCAGGATGCCGTTCTTCTTGACGATGCCGATCAAGAGGATGATGCCGATGATGCCGACCAGATCGAGCTGCATGCCGAAGGCCTGGAGGGCGATCAGCGCCCCGAGCCCCGCCGGCGGCAGGGTCGAGATGATGGTCAGCGGGTGGATCAGGCTCTCGTAGAGCACGCCGAGGATGACGTAGACGGCGAACAGCGCCGTCGCCACCAGGATCCAGGTGTTGCCCGCCGACTTGGAGAATTCCTTGGCATCGCCGGCGAATTCGGTGTGGAGTGTATCAGGCGGATGCAACTCGTCGACCGTGGCGCGCACCTTGCCGATCGCCTCCTCGAGGGTGACGCCCGGCGCCACGTCGAAGGTCACCGTCACCGCCGGGAACTGCCCCTGGTGATTGACCGCCAGCGGCGCGGTCTTGCGCTCGATGCGGGCGACGGCGGCGAGCGGCACCTGCCGCCCCCCGGACGCATTGACCCACAGACCCTCGATGTCGGAAGGGTCGCGGGCGTGCCGCCCCTCGACCTCGAGCACCACGCGGTACTGGTTGCGCGGGCTGTGGATCACCGAGATCAACCGCTGCGCATAGGCGTCGGCGAGCGCCGCGTCGATGTCGCGGATGCCCACCCCGAGCCGCGACGCCGCCATCCGGTCGATCACCACCTCGGCCTGGAGGCCGGCGGTCATGCGGTCGCTCGACACGTCGACGATCTCGGGCAGCTTCTTCAGCGCCTCGACGATCTTCGGCGTCCAGGCCACCAGCTCGCCGAAATCCGGGTCCCACAGCGTGAACTGATAGGGCGACTTGCCGATGCGGCCGCCGACGTGGAGGTCCTGCATCGGGCTCATGTAGATACGGATGCCGGGCACCGCGGTCAGCGACTTCCTCAGCCGCGCGATCACCGTGCGCGACGGCTCGCCGCCCTCCTTCACCGTCTTCAGCGCCAGGAACATGCGGCCGTTGTTGACCGCCCCCATGCCGCTGCCGACCGACGAGGCGACGCCCTTGACCATCGGATCGGCCAGCACGATGGCGATCGCCCGCTTCTGCAGGTCGACCATCGCCGGGAACGAGACGTCGGGCGCCGCTTCCGCGTAGCCGAAGACCAGGCTGGTGTCGTCCTGCGGCACGAAGCCTTTCGGCACCACCATGTAGAGCCACACTGTCGCCGCCACCGTGGCGCTCGCCAGCACCGCCATCGACCACGGATGGGCGAGGGTGAAGCCGAGCGACCGCCCGTAGAGCTTCGCGACCTTCGTCACCGCCCGATCCGTCGCCGCTTCCGCCCGGGTCGGCGGGCCGCCGCGGATGAACCGGCCGCAGATCATCGGCGTGACGCTCAACGACACCACCGTCGACACCAGGATGGCGAAGGTCATGGTGAAGGAGAATTCGGCGAAGAACTTGCCGATCATCCCGGAGGTGAACATCAGCGGGATGAAGGCGGCGATCAGCGACAGACCGATCGCCACCACGGTGAAGGCGATCTGCCGCGCCCCCGCCAGCGCCGCGGCGAGCGGCGTCGCCCCGGCGACGCGGCGGCGATGGATGTTCTCGATCATCACGATGGCGTCGTCGACGACGAAACCGACGGCGATGGTCAGCGCCATCAAGGACAGATTGTCGATCGAGAAGCCGGCCACCCACATCGCCGCGAAGGTGCCGGCGAGCGACAGCGGCACGGTGATGCCGGCGGCGATGGTCGGTGTCAGGCGTCCGAGGAAGGCGATCACCACCATCATCACCAGGGCGATGGCGACGAACAGCGTGTTGCGCGTGTCGGCGACGCCGGCGCGGATGGTCACCGTGCGGTCGTTGACCACCGAGAACTTCAACTCCGCCGGGATCCAGCGTTGCAACTCGGGGATCAGCGCCTTCACCCGGTCGACCGTGTCGATGACGTTGGCGTCGGCCTGTTTGGTGAGGTTGAGGATCACCGCCGGCTTGTCGTTGTACCAACCGGCGGCGCGAGTGTTGCGCACACCGGAGACGACGGTGGCGACGTCCTTCACCCGCACGATCGCCCCGCCGACCGCTTTGACGACGATCTGTTCGTAGTCCTCCGGCCGCGTCAGCCGATCGTCGGTGGAGAGCGTCTCGACGATCTCGCCGCCCTGGATCTGGCCGAGCGCCCCGCGCACGTTGGCATTGGCGATCGCTTTCCTGAGATCGTCGAGACCGATGTTGGCCGCCGCCAACCGTGCCGGATCGGCCCTGACCCGGATCGCCGGCTGTTCACCGCCGGTCACCGTGACGTCGGCGACGCCCTCCACCTGAGAGAGACGCTGGACGATCACCGTGTCGGCGATGTCGTAGATCTCGGCGACCGACAGCGTGTCGGAGGTCAGCGCCAGGATCAGCACCGGCATCCCCGCCGGGTTGAACTTGCGCAAGGCGGGTGCGGTCGTCAGGTCGCTCGGCAGATCGCTCGCCGCCGCGTTGATCGCCGCCTGCACGTCGCGCGCCGCCCCGTCGATCTTGCGCGACGGGTCGAACTGCACGGTGATGCTGGTCGCCCCGAGCAGCGAATACGAGGTGATCTCGCTCACCCCGGCGATCGTCCCGAGATGGCGCTCGAGCGGCGCCGCGACGCTCGCCGCCATGGTCTCGGGATCCGCCCCCGGCCGGTTGGCCGAGACGCGGATGGTGGGGAAGTCGACCGACGGCAGGCTCGCCACCGGCAGTTGGAAATAGGCGACCATCCCGGCCAGGAACAGCCCGACGGCGAGCAGGATGGTCCCCACCGGACGGCGGATGAACGGGCCGGAGATGTCGATCATTCGACCGCCTCCTCCGTCGCATCGACCCCGTCGTCGATCGCCCGCTTGCCGCCGCCGCGCAGCCGCGCCGCCGCCCGCTCGATGGCGAGATAGACGACCGGCGTTGTGTAGAGCGTGAGGAGCTGGGAGAGCAGCAGCCCGCCGACGATGGTGACGCCGAGCGGAATGCGCAGCTCCGAGCCCGGCCCGTGGGCGAGCGCCAGCGGCACCGCGCCGAGAAGGGCGGCGAGCGTCGTCATCATGATCGGCCGGAAACGCCTGAGGCACGCCTCGACGATCGCCTCGTGCGGACCGAGGCCACGCACCCGTTCGGCGACGATGGCGAAGTCGATCATCATGATGGCGTTCTTCTTGACGATGCCCATCAGCAGCACGATGCCGATCAGCGCGACGATCGACAACTGGTGACCGGTGAGCGAGAGCGCGATCAACGCCCCGACGCCGGCCGACGGCAGCGTCGTCAGGATGGTGAAAGGATGGGCGAAGCTCTCGTAGAGCACACCCAGCACCACGTAGATGGTGACGATCGCCGCCAGGATCAGCCACGGCTGCGAGGCGAGCGAGCGGGCGAACTCCGCCGCGTCGGCGTCCGGCTCGCCGATCACCGCGTCGGAGATGCCGATCTCGTCGCGCACCTCCTCGATCGCCGCCAGCGCCTGTTCGAGCGACACGCCGTCCGCCGTGTCGAAGGACAGCGTCGCCGCCGGGAACTGGTCCGACCGCGTCACCGACAGCGGCGCCGTCTGACGCGTGATGCGGGCGAACGAGGAGAGCGGCACCGGCACGCCGCCGCTTCCGGTGACGTGCAACCGCCCCATCGCCGAGACGTCGCGCGCCTGCGCCGGATCGGCCTCGAGGATCACCCGGTACTGGTTCGACTGGGCGTAGATGGTCGAGATCTGCCGCTGGGCGAAGGCGTTCGCCAACATGTCGTCGATCGCCTGCACCGTGACGCCGTAGAGGCCGGCGCGGTCGCGATCGATCTCGATGTGGGCGCGAAGCCCGCCTTCCTGGTTCTCCAGCGCCACGTGGCGGAACTCGGGTCGAGCGGCGAGCGCCCGCGCCAACGCCTGACCGCTCTCGGAAATCATCGGACCGTCGGTCCCGGTCAGCGTATACTGGTACTGCGACCGCGAGGTGCGGGTGCCGATGCGCACATCCTGCACCGGCTGGACGTAGACCGTCGCCCCCGGCACCGCAGCACCGAGCCGGCGCAATCGATCGGCGATCTCCTCGGCCCGCGCGCTCCGCGTCTCGCGCGGTTTCAGATCGACCGTCATCCGCGCCGTGTTGCCGGTGGCGTTGAGCGAACCGACGCCGAGCACCGAGACGACGCCGCCGACGTCCGGGTCGCTGGCGAAGGCCGCCGCCACCCGATCCTGCAGCCGCACCATCTCGGCGAAGGAGGACTGCGGCGCCCCTTCCAGCACCACCGAGACGAGGCCGGTGTCCTGATTGGGCAGGAAGCCCTTCGGCGCCACCACGTAGAGCCAGCCGGTGAGCCCGAGCGTCGCCACCGTGATCACCAGCACCAGCCCCTGGCGGTCGAGCGCCCAGCCGAGCGAGCGCTCGTAGCCGCGCGCCATCGCCGTGATCGGCCACTCGAAGACGGCGAAGAGCCGCCCGACGAAGCTCTTCGGATCGTGGCTCTCGTGTCCCTTCAGCAGCCGTCCGCACATCATCGGCGTCAGCGTCAGCGACACCACCGCCGAGACGATGACCGCGATCGAAAGCGTCAGCGCGAACTCGCGGAACATCCGGCCGACGAGCCCGGTCATGAACAACAGCGGAATGAACACCGCGATCAGCGACAGGGTCAGCGAGATGACGGTGAAACCGATCTCCGCCGCACCCTCGCGCGCCGCTTCGAGCGGTCCGAGCCCACCCTCCTGCCGGCGTACGATGTTCTCGATCATCACGATCGCGTCGTCGACGACGAAGCCGGTGCCGATGGTCAGCGCCATCAGCGACAGATTGTCGAGACTGAAGCCGACCGCCCACATCGCCGCGAAGGTGGCGACGATCGACAGCGGAAGCGTGACGCCGGCGATGATCGTGGCGCGCACCGAGCGCAGGAAGATCAGCACCACCATCACCACCAGCGCCGCCGAGAGCACCAGCGTGAACTGCACCTCGGCGATCGAGGCGCGGATGATGTCGGTGCGGTCGTGGACGACCTCGAGCTTCACCCCCGCCGGCATCGACCGTTGCAGCCGCGGCACCTCGGCCATCAGTCGGCCGACGGTGTCGACGATGTTGGCGCCGGGTTGTTTCTGGACATCGAGGACGACCGCCGGATGGCCCTTGTACCAACCGCCGACGAAGGCGTCCTCCAGCCCCTCGACCGCGTCGGCGACGTCGCCGAGCAGCACCGGCACGCCGTTCTTCTTGGCCACCACCAGCCGGGTGAACCCCTCGACCGCGGAGATCTGATCGTTGGCGCCGATGGTGTAGGACTGCGTCGGCCCGTCGAGCGCCCCCTTCGATCCGGCGACGTTGCCGGCGACGATCGCCGTCCTCAGATCCTCGAGCCCGAGGCCGTAGGAGGCGAGCCGCGTCAGATCCGCCCTGACCCGGATCGCCGGGCGCACACCGCCGGCGAGCGACGCCCGGCCGACGCCGGAGACCTCGGAGAGACGCGGCGTGATCAGCGTATCGGCGAGATCGGAGAGGAGCCGCAGCGGCGCCGTGTCCGAGGAGAGCGCCAGGGTCAGGACCGGCGTGTCGGCCGGATTGACCTTCGAATAGACCGGCGGATAGGGCAGGCTCGTCGGCAGCGTCGATCCGGCCGCGTTGATCGCCGCCTGGACGTCCTGCGCCGCCGCGTCGATGTCGCGGTCGAGGGCGAACTGCAAAGTGACGCGGGAGAGGCCGTAGGAACTCTCCGAGGTCATCGACGTCAGCGACGGGATCTTGCCGAACTGCCGCTCGAGCGGCGCCGTGACGATGTCGGCGATGGTCTCGGGATTGGCGCCCGGCATCCGCGTCGTGATCTGCAGGGTCGGGAAGTCGACCTGCGGCAACGACGAGACCGGCAGTCGCAGGAAGCCCAACACGCCGACGATCAGGATCGCCGCCGCGATGAGCGACGTGGCGATCGGTCGGTCGATGAAGGGCCTGGAGACGCTCATGGCGCGGCGCCCGGTCGCGACCCTCCGGCACCGCCGGCCGCCGCGCCGCCCCCCTGGCCACCACTTTGGCCGCCCTGCGGCCGCCGCCGGCCTTCGCCGCCTCCCTGACCGCCACCACCCTGACCGCCACCACCCTGACCGCCGCCCCCCTGGCCGCGACGTTCACCCGCCGCCGGCTTCGCCGGTTCGGTCGCCGGAGCCGCGTCCTTGGCGGCCTCGCCGCCCTCCGCCGTCGGCTTGACCTTGGCGCCGTCGGTGAGACGGGTGAAGCCGGTGGTGACCACCTTCTCGCCGACGTCGACGCCGCCGGTGATCACCGCTCGATGCTCGTCCTGGCGACCGACACCGACCGGCCGCCGCTTCACCTTGTCCTCCTCGCCGAGGACATAGACGAAGGCCCCTTCGCTGCCGCGCTGCACCGCCGCCGTCGGCACCACCATGGCGCCTTTCAGCGTATCGACCAGGACGCGCACGTCGACGAACTGACCCGGCCACAGCCGCGTCGCCGCATTGGGCAGCGTCGCCTTGATCTTCACCGTACCGGTGGTGCTGTCGACCTGATTGTCGATGACCTCGATACGTCCGCGATCGAGCACCTCGCGCGGATCGCCGCCGATCACCTCGACCGGGACGGGACCGCGCGCCTGGGCCGCGAGCAACGTCGAAAGCTGCTGCTGCGGCAGGGTGAAGGTCACCGCGATCGGGTGGAGTTGGGCGATCGACACGATGCCGGCGGTGTCGGACGAGCGCACCAGCGTGCCGACGTCGACGGCGCGGATGCCGGTGCGGCCGGAGATCGGCGCCCGGATCGTCGTGTTGTCGAGGTTGAACTTCGCCGCGTCGATGATGCCCTGGTCGATCTTCAGCTGCGCCTCGAGTTTGGCGACGACGGCGCGCTGGGTATCGGCCTGCTGGCGCGACCCGGATTCCGATTGGGCGAGGCGGATGTAGCGATCGAGGTCGATGCGGGCGTTGCGCAGCTCCGCCTCGTCCTGCTCGCGCCGCGCCACCGCCTGATCGTAGACCGCCTGATAGCTCGCCGGGTCGATGCGGGCGAGGATCGTCCCCGCCTCGACGTCTTCGCCCTCGCGGAAGGCGATCTCGACGATCCGGCCCTCCACCTGGGCGCGGACCGTCACCGCCGCGAAGGCCTGCACCGTGCCGATGCCGTCGAACACCACCGGCACGTCCTGGCGCGCCACCGCCGCGACCACCACCGGCGTCGGCCCGTCCGCCAGCCCCATCGACCCGGAACGTCGCGAGCCGCCGGGACCACGGCCGCCGCCCGGTCCGGCGCCGGCGCCCGGACCGGCCGCGGTGTCCGATGTCGTACCACCCGGCACGAAGGGCAGCAGGCCCCTCTGCCAGGCGACGGCGCCGGCGATCGCCGCGGCGGCGAGAAGGAAGAAGAAGATCCGGGTCTTGCTCATCGTCATTCCGTTCCGCCGAGCACCATCGGCCCGGCCGCCACCGCCCGAACTTCGGCTTCGGACGCCTTCGTCCACCCGCCACCGAGTGCCGCCACCAGGCCGACCGAAGCGCGGAAGCGGGCGAGCCGCACCGCCACCAGCGTGTCCTCCGCCTGGAACAGCGTGCGCTGCGCATCGAGCACCGTGGTGATCGGGATCGTCCCCTCCGACAGCCGCTGCTCGGTGAGACGCTGCGCCTTGCGCGCCGCCGTCACCACCGCCGTCTGCAACGCCTCGCGCCGCCGATTCTGCTCGACCGCGACGAGCGCGTTCTCGACGTCGGCCAGCGCCTCGTGCACCGCCTTGCGATAGCCGGCGGCGAGTTCGGCGTGCTGCGCCCGGGTCAGCGCCAGCCGCCCCTCGCGCGCGCCGCCGTCGAAGATCGTCTCGGTGACGCTCGCCGCGATCGACCCGGCGAAGGCCTCGGGGCGCAGGAGATTCTTCAGGAACGCGCTGGAGAGCCCGGCCGACCCGGTCAGCCCCACCTCCGGCAGAAACGCCGCCCGCGCCGCCTCGACGTTGGCCGCCGCCGCCTCGAGCCGCAACTCCGCCGCCGCCACGTCCGGCCGGCGCACCAGGAGGCGCGACGGCAATCCCGGCGCCACCCGCGGCAGCCGCAGCCGATCGAGCCCGCCGCCGCGGATCGTCGCCGCCTCCGGCGCCCGCCCGGTCAACACCACCACGGCATTGCGGGTCTGGCGCAGGGTGATCTCGAGGTCGGGGATCGCCGCCCGCTGGGTGGCGAGCACGCCCTCCTGCTGGGCGAGATCGAGCGCCGTCACCGTGCCGACGTCGAACCGGCGCCGGATCGCCGCGAGCGTCCGCTCGGCGATGGCGACGTCTTCGCGCGCCAGTTTCAGGCGATCTTCCGCCGCCGCCGCCTGGAGATAGGTGTCGACCAGCGCCGTCGCCGTCGAGAGCCGCACCGCATCGAGATCGATGCGGGTCGCCGCGAGGCTCGCCTCGCTCGCCCGCACGCTCGCCCGTGTCCGCCCCCACAGGTCGACCTGCCACGACGCCCCGAGACCGAGCTGATGGGAATTGCCGACCCGCGACTTGAACGGCGGCGACGCACTCGACATCGTGCCCGGCGTCACCGAATGGGAGCTCTCGGCCGAACCCGAGACCGTCGGTGCCAGACCGGCGGCGGTCACGGTCAACTGGGCTTCCGCCTGATCGATCCGCGCCCGCGCCGCCGCGACGTCGAGATTGTCGAGATCGGCGGAGGCGACGAGACGGGAAAGCTCGGCCGAACCGAAGCCGGCGACCCAGTCACCGGTCATCTCGGCGGCCGAGGCCCGCGGCGCCTCGCGCCAGCGCGTCGGCATCTCGGCCTCGACGTCCGGCGCCCGCACCGCCTCGCCGCAACCGGCGAGCATCGCCGCCACCGCGAGGCCCGCCCCCAGGCGCAGCCACCGTCGTGATCGACCGGTCGTCGCGGAACCGAACTTTGCGCTGCGCATTCGCCGATCACCCCGGGGGTGGAGAGGTCGCAGGAGTGCGGCGCGATCGCCGGTGCTCCTCGCCCGCCGCCCCGCATCGGCCCTCGGGCGGCCGAACGGTTCGCGGAAACCGCCGGACGTTACCCGAGATCCCGATACACGGCCAAATGAATTTCCCTTCATCCGGCGCGCGTTCGATGCGCGCGGGCGCTCGCTCCGGCGCGATCTCCGGATACGCTCGAAGTCACTCGCCGCACCTTCACCTTTACGTCATGCCGATGACGTTCGCTGTGAAATGCAGATTACGCCCTTCGCAGGTGCGAGATGAATCGCCGGCGATCGTGTCGAACCGCCCTTCGCCGTCTCATCGGAACACCGGATTTTCTTCGCACCGCGGGTGTGTGACTTTCGTCGCCCTTCGTCGACAGGCTTACGACCAATGACAGCGGCCATCTCGACCAAAGTCTGTCGTGCCGCGTGTGGACGGCGGCGCCGGTTGTCGCATAATGCCCACCGAAAATTCCGGAGGCTCTCGCGCCACCTTCCCACGGAAGGAGGCACGGGGGGTGTTACCGGTGAGGGATCAGTACCGAGGGAGGAACTCATGTCCGACAGCGTTTATCCGGTTCCGGCGGAGGTCGCGGCCAACGCGCTCATCGACGATGCCAAGTACAAGGCGATGTACGAGCAGTCGGTGAAGGACCCGGAGGGCTTCTGGGGCGAGCACGCCAAGCGCATCGACTGGTCCAAGCCCTTCACCAAGGTGAAGAACACCAGCTACGATCCGCACAACGTGTCGATCAAGTGGTTCGAGGACGGCGAGCTCAACGTCTCCTACAACTGCGTCGACCGTCATGCCGCCGCCACCCCGGACAAGGTCGCCATCATCTGGGAAGGCGACAACCCGGCCGAGGACAAGAAGATCACCTACGGCGAGCTCAAGGACGAGGTGTCCAAGTTCGCCAACGTGCTCAAGGCGCACGGCGTCAAGAAGGGTGACCGCGTCACCATCTATCTGCCGATGATCCCGGAAGCGGCCTACGCCATGCTGGCCTGCGCCCGCGTCGGTGCCATCCACTCGATCGTCTTCGGCGGCTTCTCGCCGGACAGCCTCGCCGGCCGTATCGAAGACTGCGACTCGTCCGTCGTCATCTGCGCCGACGAGGGTCTGCGCGGCGGCCGCAAGGTCCCGCTCAAGGCCAACGTCGACGCAGCCGTCGCCAATCTGCCGGGCGTCAAGTCGGTCCTCGTCGTCCGCCGCACCGGTGGCGACGTCGCCATGGCCGCCGGCCGCGACTACTACTACGACGAGGAGGCCGCCAAGGTCTCCGCCGACTGCCCGCCGGAGCCGATGAACGCCGAAGATCCGCTGTTCATCCTCTACACCTCGGGTTCGACCGGCAAGCCGAAGGGCGTGCAGCACTGCACCGGCGGCTACCTCGTCTATGCCTCGATGACGCATCAGTACGTCTTCGACTATCACCCCGGTGAGATCTACTGGTGCACCGCGGACGTGGGTTGGGTCACCGGCCACAGCTACATCGTCTACGGTCCGCTCGCCAACGGCGCCACCTCGCTGATGTTCGAGGGCATCCCGACCTACCCGTCGGCCTCGCGCTTCTGGGACGTGGTCGACAAGCACCAGGTCAACATCTTCTACACCGCCCCGACCGCCATCCGCTCGCTGATGGGCGCCGGCGAGGAACTGGTGAAGAAGACCTCGCGCAAGTCGCTGCGCATCCTCGGTTCGGTCGGCGAGCCGATCAATCCGGAAGCCTGGATCTGGTACTACAACGTCGTCGGCGAGAAGCGCTGCCCGATCGTCGACACCTGGTGGCAGACCGAGACCGGCGGCATTCTGATCACGCCGCTGCCGGGCGCCACCCCCCTCAAGCCGGGTTCGGCCACCCGTCCGTTCTTCGGCGTGCAGCCGGCGGTCGTCGATGCCGAGGGCAAGATCCTCGAGGGCGCGACCGAAGGCAACCTCGTCATCACCGACTCGTGGCCGGGCCAGATGCGCACCGTCTACGGCGATCACGAGCGCTTCGTGCAGACCTACTTCTCGACCTACAAGGGCATGTACTTCACCGGTGACGGCTGCCGCCGCGACGCCGACGGCTACTACTGGATCACCGGCCGCGTCGACGACGTCATCAACGTCTCCGGTCACCGCATGGGCACGGCGGAAGTCGAGTCGGCGCTGGTCGCCCACCCGAAGGTCGCCGAGGCCGCGGTCGTCGGTTACCCGCACGACCTCAAGGGCCAGGGCATCTACGCCTACGTCACCCTGATGACCGGCGAGGAGCCGACCGAAGCGCTGCGCAAGGAGCTGGTGGCGTGGGTCCGCAAGGAGATCGGCCCGATCGCCTCGCCGGATCTCATCCAGTTCTCGCCGGGCCTGCCGAAGACCCGCTCGGGCAAGATCATGCGCCGCATCCTGCGCAAGATCGCCGAGGACTCGTTCGACAGCCTCGGCGACACCTCGACGCTGGCCGATCCGACCGTCGTCGACGACCTGATCGAGAACCGTCAGAACCGCCACTGAAGATGGCGCGACGGTCCCCCGTCACGGGGAGGAAAGAAGAGACCCCGGGGAGCGATCCCCGGGGTTTTTCGTTGCCCTATGATATTCGACAATAACCTCCCGTAAATCATCTTTATCAACTTGACGAAAACCACGTCTGCTCGCGATATCGCAAGCTTTCCGGTGCATCATCTCGCCCGATCGACAATTCCCATCGTCAGTCGGGAGTATCGTGCATGGGGAAACTGGGGAAATACGCCGCAGCCGCCGGGCTCGCCACGGCGGTCATGGCCATCGCCGGGCTCGGCCACGCCTCTGCCCGTGAGCTGGTGAGCGTCGACGGCGCCTTCCAGGCCGGCACCATCGTGGTCAAGACCTCCGAGCGCCGGCTCTATTACGTCCTCGGCGGTGGCCGAGCGATGCGCTACCCGGTCGCCGTCGGCAAGCCGGGCAAGGAGTGGGCGGGGTCCACCTACATCGCCCGCAAGGAGGTCAACCCGGTCTGGGGGCCGCCGGCCGAGGTCAAGCGCGACAAGCCGAGCCTGCCGGATCTGATCCCGCCGGGACCGCGCAATCCGCTCGGACCGCGCGCCATGGTGCTCGCCCACGGCCAATACGCCATCCACGGCACCAACAGGCGCGACTCGATCGGCACGCGGGCGAGCTACGGCTGCATCCGCATGTACAACGAGGACGTGGTCGAACTCTTCGAACGCGTCGGCGTCGGTACGCCGGTGGTGGTGTTGCGCTGAGACCGTCGGTCATCGGAAACGACCGAAGGACTTCCTTGCGCGAATTTCTCATGCCTCCGATGCAGATGAGAAATTCGCGTGTCTCGGAGGCCGGGCGTCTCGGCGCCTTCGGCCTCCGGTATGAGACCGTCACGTCGTGAAGACGTGTTCGCGGCCGGCCTTCGGGCCGGCCGTCGTCGTTTCGCCCGATCATCGCGCCATACTGCGACGGAACCGGTGATTTTCCCGTTCCGCCGCCCCGCCCCTCGGCCTATGATTCCGAAAGACGAAGCACCGAACGGGCCGAAAGAGAGGACAGCGACATGGACAGAGCGACACGATCGACGATCCGCGGCGCCGTTCTCGGCCTCGTCGCCGCGTGTGCCCTCGTCGCCCCGACGCTCGCCGCGCCGCCGGTGCCGGCGAACCCGGCCAACGGCAAACGCCTCTCCGAACGCTGGTGCGCCGCCTGCCACGTCGTCTCGGCCGAACAGACGCGCGCCTCCGCCGACGTGCCCACCTTCGAGGCGCTGGCCAACGCGCCGGGGAAGACGCCGGACGGCATCGCCGACTTCCTCACCCTTCCCGGCACCACCCATTCGAAGATGCCGGATCTGGCGCTGTCGCGCGTCGAGATCGACGACATCGCCGCCTACATCGCCACGCTGAAGAAGTGAGCCGACCGGCCGCCGCACCACGCTCCGCCACCCTTGCGCCGCGACCCGCCGCGACCCATGTTGGCGGCCAGAGAGGTGGGCCATGAACAGACGCGACGAGATCGAGGCCGAACGCAAGCGCGCGTCGGAGGACGCGCTCACCGGCGTGGTGCGCGACAGCGAAGCGATCGGCACCTCGGCCTTCGCCCGCATGGCCCGCCACACCGGCGAACGGCTGGAGGCCCATTTCGGCGGCGCCGACGCCGATCAGGACGACCGCGTCGAGGTCTGGGGCCGACGCATCGGTCGCGCCCTCGGCCTGTTCTTCGCTGCGGTGCTCGTCGTCCATCTCGTCCGCACCTACGTGATCGGCTGATCCCTTGCCGCCCCACCCGCCCCGACCCGAGGACCGCCGAACCCTGATCGAGACGGCGACCGCCGCGACCGGGCTCGCGCCGCGCGGCTGGATCGCCGTTTCGCCCGAAGACCGCCTGCCGACGCTCGGCCCCGGCCGACCGGCCCGCGCTCTCGTCCTCGTCGGCCGTCTCGGCCGCCGGGGCTGGCGCGACTTCGCCGCCTCGCCCGAGGCAGGCGATCGCCTGCCCGATCCGCTCGACCGTTGGTCGGCCCGCGTGATCGGCGATCTCGCCGCGGCCTTCGGCGGACATGCCCTCTTCCCCTTCGCCGGCCCCCCGTGGTGGCCGTTCCAGGATTGGGCGCGTCGCGCCGAGGGGCTCGCCCCCTCGCCGCTCGGCCTGCTGATCCATCCCGAATTCGGCCTCTGGCACGCCTATCGTGGCGCCCTCGCCTTCGCCGACGGTGTCGGTCCGATCGAGCCGCCGGCACCCGTCGCCGGCCCCTGCGAGAGCTGCGCCGGAAGGCCCTGCCTCACCACTTGTCCGGTCGACGCCTTCTCGCACGACGGCTACGACACGGCGCGCTGTCTCGCCCATCTCGAGAGCCCGCTCGGCGCGCTCTGCCGCACCGACGGCTGCCGCGCCCGCGACGCCTGTCCGGTCGGCCGCGGCAAGCGCTACGGTGACGACGAGATCCGTTTCCTGATGCGCGCCTTCCGCGCCGCCCATTTGAAGGACGTCCGATGACCCGCTCCGAGCCGATCGACTGGTCCCACGCCAAGGCGCCCGACCTCGACGCCTTCGAGGCGCTGGCGCATGCCGCCTATCGGGCGCTGCCGCCGGAGTTCCTCCACTTCACCGGCGACATCCTGATCGCCATCGCCGATTTCCCCGAGGACGAGGTCGTCGACGAGATGGAACTCGAAAGCGAGTTCGATCTGCTCGGCCTGTTCCACGGCACCGGCCTGCCGCATCGCGGCGCCGTGCCCCACACCGGGGCGATGCCCAACCGTATCCTGCTCTATCGCCGGCCGATCCTCGACTTCTGGGCCGAACACGACGAAACCCTCGGGGCCATCGTCACCCATGTGCTGATCCATGAGATCGGCCACCACTTCGGCTTCTCCGACGCCGACATGGAGGCGATCGAGCGCCTGGCCCGCGACCTCGATCGCGATGGTGAGGAAAGATGACGAGGATGACCGCGGCCCGCTCCCTGCCGATCCTCGCGACCCTCGCCGCGCTCGGCGCGACCGTGCCGTCGGTCGCCGCCGAGGTCGCGCCGCCGGCCGATCGGTGCGATTTCCGCGCCTGGTCGAAGGACCCGGACCCCGCCGGCCTCGACGTCCGCACCGCCCCGCGCGCCGACGCGACGGTGATCGCCCGCCTGCCGCCGCCCCGCGTCGTCGACGGCGAGAAACTCGCGGTCGAGTTCCATGTCCTCGGCGGCACCGGGGGCTGGTTGCTGATCGAAAAGGCCGAGTACGGCGACTACGGCACCGGCGCGAAGAAGGTCTTCTCCGGTCGCGGCTGGGTGGCCGCGAGCCTCGTCGACGTCGGCGTCCAGGACGAGAAGGTCCGCGTCGGCCCGACGACCGGCGCGTCGCTCGTCGACGAACCGCACCCCGCCGGCGACGGCAACGACGAGTTCCTTTCCCTCGGCCGCATTCTCGGCTGCCGCGACCACTGGATCGAGATGGAGGGCGAGTTCCGCGTCGAGCAGAAGAAGCCCGGCCGGCCGGTGCGCGGCTGGGTCACCGGTCTGTGCGGCAATCAGGTGACGACCTGCAACTGAAGCCGCCGCTCGTCCCCGAGAAGGGCTTTGTTCGAACGTGAAAACGCGCTAGAGACGCGGCAACGCATTTCGGAGATCTCTCATGGACAAGTTCACGACGCTGACCGGAGTGGCCGCGCCGTTGCCGATCGTCAACATCGACACGGACATGATCATCCCCAAGCAGTTCCTGAAGACGATCGAGCGCACCGGTCTCGCCCGCGGCCTGTTCTTCGAACTGCGCTTCGAGGAGGACGGCTCGGAGAAGCCGGGTTTCGTCCTCAACCAGCCGGCCTGGCGCAAGGCGCAGATCATCGTCGCCGGCGACAACTTCGGCTGCGGCTCGAGCCGTGAGCATGCCCCCTGGGCGCTGCTCGACTACGGTATCCGCTGCGTGATCTCGACGAGCTTCGCCGACATCTTCTACAACAACTGCTTCAAGAACGGCATTCTGCCGATCCGCGTGTCGCAGGAAGACCTCGACAAGCTGATGGACGACGCCAACCGCGGCTCCAACGCCACCCTGACGGTCGATCTCGCCGCTCAGGAAGTCCGTGGCCCGGACGGCGGCGTCGTGAAGTTCGACATCGACCCGTTCCGCAAGCACTGCCTGCTCGAGGGCCTCGACGACATCGGCCTGACCCTGCAGAAGGCCGACGACATCTCCGCCTTCGAAGCGAAGACCGCGGCTGCACGCCCCTGGGCCTGACGCGACCGCGCGCCCTTGGACTTGACGCGGTAGGCGGCCGGCAGGAAGATCCATCCCCGTCGGGAGGGGGCGGCGCGAGCCGTCCCCTTCGTCGTCTGCGGACCGCCGCGCCATCGGTGAACATCCATGAATCTCGACGTCTGGCCGATCTTCGTCCCTGCCGCCTTCGCCCTCAACATGTTCCCCGGGCCGAACAACGTGCTCGCCATGTCGAACGCGGCGCGTCACGGCTTTTCGACCGCGCTGATCGCTTCTTCGGGCCGCTTCCCACCCTTCGCGACCTTCGTGCTCGGCGCCGCCATCGGCCTCGGCGCGGTGCTCGCTACCTCCGCCGAACTCTTCTCCGCGCTGAAGATCCTCGGCGCGCTCTATCTCGTCTGGCTCGGTATCCAGATGATCCGAGCGAAGCCGGCCGACACGCCCGAGGTGCGAGCCGAGGGCACGCTCTCGATCCTGATCGCCCGCGAATTCTGGACGGCGGCGACCAATCCCAAGGCGATGCTGGTCTTCACCGCCTTCTTCGCCCCCTTCCTCGATCCCGCCCGCCCCACCTTCGGCCAGATCCTGGCGCTCGGCGCGGTGGCGCTGATGCTCGAACTGGTCGCCGTGGCGATCTACGCCTTCGCCGGCGCCCGCATCGGCCGCTTTTCCCGGTCGACGAACGCGCTCGTCTGGATCGACCGCGTCTCCGGCGGCGCGCTGATCGCCGCCGGCATCGCTCTCCTCTTCGCCCGCCGCCCGGCGAGCATCTGAACCGCGGAAAGGACATCGTCATGACCAAGCGTCGCCTGATCTCCACCGGCTCGCCCTTCGAAAAGGTCGCGGGCTACTCCCGCGCCGTGGTCCAGGGCGAATGGTGCTGGGTCTCCGGCACCACCGGCTACGACTACGCCGCCATGCAGATGCCCGAGAGCGTCGAGGCCCAGACCCGCAACGCCATGGCGACCATCACCAAGGCGTTGAACGACGGCGGCTTCCTCCTCGCCGACGTGGTGCGCGTCACCTACTACATCACCGACGCGGCGATGATGGACGTGGTCTTCCCCATCGTCGGCGAGTTCTTCGCCGACGTCCGCCCCGCCGCGACGATGATCGTCTGCGGTCTGGTCAAGCCCGAGATGAAGATCGAGATCGAAGTGACGGCGAAGCGGCCCGAGAAGGACTGAGGACCGATCGACGGAACGCCGCGAGCTGCCCCTCCTTCTCCCCTCGCGGGAGAAGGGAAGACGCCGGTTCACGCGTCTACCTGGACGCGTCGAGAGCGCTTCTGGCGACACCCGGAAAGCTCGGCCGGCCACGGACCCGCCGTCGAGGCTTCACCTCTTCACCGCGACGAAGAACAACCGCGGGAAGCGGAACATCACCCGGCCGTCGCGGCAGGCCGGATAGGCGGCGGCGATACGCGCGGTGTAACGGGCGAGATAGTCGGCCCTGAGCCCCTCGTCGAGCGGGTCGACGAAGGGCTTCAAGCCGGTCGAACGCACCATCTCGACGATCTTCTCGGGCCCCATGAGCGGGTGGACATAGGCCGTCCGCCACATGTCGACGGCGCTCGCGTGGGCGCCAGAACGTCCCACGTCGCCTCGTAGGAGAGCAGCTTCGTCCGCGCCCCCGCCGCATCCTTCAGCGCATCGGGGAACGGCGCCTCGGCCGCCACCGCCCGCATCGACGCATGGCTCGGCTCGTCGAGATTGTCGGGTATCTGCACGGCCAGCACCCCGCCGGGCTTCAGCCACCCCATCAGCCGCGGCAGCAACGTCGGATGATCGGGGATCCACTGCAACGTCGCATTGGAGAACACGAGATCGACCGGCGCGTCCGGCGTCCACGTCGCCCCGTCGGCGATCTCGTAACGCGCACCCGGCACCTTCGCCTGCGCCTCGGCGATCATCGCCGGCGAGGTGTCGATACCGAGCACTTGCGCCCCCGGCCAGCGCGCCAACAGCGGCGCCGTCGACGCCCCCGCCCCGCAGCCGAGATCGACGATCCGTTCCGGGCTCGCCAACGGCACGCGAGCCAGGAGATCATGGACGGGACGCGCCCGTTCGTCGGCGAAGCGGGCATAGAGTTCGGGGTTCCAGTCGGCCATCGGGGCGTCCTCCCGTCGTCAAGCTATGCGAGGCGGGCGCGTCCCGCGAGCCGAAAACACGATCGGCGCCCCGAAGGACGCCGATCGATTTTTTCGCGATGGAGGCGCCCGCGGCTCACGCCGCCTTTTCGGCTCGCGGCTTGATCAGCCCACGGTTGACCAGCACCTCGGCGATCTGCACCGCGTTGAGCGCCGCGCCCTTGCGCAGGTTGTCGGAGACGCACCAGAAGGCGAGGCCGTTCTCCACCGTGTTGTCCTCGCGGATACGGGAGATGTAGGTAGCGTCCTCGCCGGCCGCCTCGTGCGGGGTGATGTAGCCACCCGGCTCGTGCTTGTCGATCACCAGCACGCCCGGCGCCTCGCGCAGGATGTCGCGCGCCTCGTCGGCGGTGACCGGATTCTCGAACTCGACGTTGACCGATTCCGAGTGAGAGATGAACACCGGCACACGCACGCAAGTTGCGGTCAGCTTGATCTTCGGGTCGAGAATCTTCTTGGTCTCGGCCATCATCTTCCACTCTTCCTTCGTGAACCCGTCCTCCATGAACACGTCGATGTGGGGGATCAGATTGAAGGCGATACGCTTCGGGAACTTCTTCGGCTCGACCGGATCGGAGACGAAGATCGCCCGGGTCTGGGTGAACAGCTCGTCCATCGCATCCTTGCCGGCGCCCGACACCGACTGGTAGGTCGAGACGACCACACGCTTGATCTTGTACTCGTCGTGCAGCGGCTTCAGCGCCACCACCAGCTGGGCGGTCGAGCAGTTCGGATTGGCGATGATGTTCTTCTTGGTGAAGCCGACGATCGCATCGGCGTTCACTTCCGGAACGATCAGCGGCACCTCGGCGTCGTAGCGCCAGGCCGAGGAGTTGTCGATGACGACGCAGCCCTGGGCGCCGATCTTCGGCGACCATTCCTTCGACACCGAACCGCCGGCCGACATCAGGCAGATGTCGGTGTCGGAGAAGTCGTAGTTGTCGAGGACCTTGGTCTTCAGCGTCTTGTCGCCGAAGGAGACTTCCGTGCCGAGCGAGCGGCTCGAGGCGAGCGGCACGACTTCCGACACCGGAAATCCGCGCTCCGCCAGGATGTCGAGCATCTCGCGACCCACGTTGCCGGTGGCACCGACGATGGCGACCTTGTAACCCATGTGGAAAATTCCCCCGATCCTCGTCGTCTCTCCCGTTGTCGGAGAGGACCTCTGGTGCGCTTTTTCGAGGGATCGAAGAAGGGAACCGTTCGGTCCTCCGCTGCCCTCGTCACCCGCCGGGAGAGGGCTGCGGGAGGTCGAGAGCCTGCGTCAGCCGGCGACCGTGGTGGTCGCCGTCGTCATGGTCGTTTTGGTTTTCGTCGTGGTGACGAAGGCCATGATGACGTGTGGTCCCGAACAGTTGCGAAACCCGTCGCGCGGGTTCGCGATCGAAAAGCCCGAAAAGAGAGGGGAAGTCAAGCGCCGGAAAGGCACACTTCCGTCGCGGCGCGCACTCACCGCGCCCGGAACCACGCCGCCGGCCGGCGGGCGAGGCCGAGGAGCCGCTCCCCTACCCACTCGAGCCCGTCGTCGATGCGACCTTCGGTCATCGGCCCGACCTTGTCGATTAAGGCCCAGCGGCAGGCGAAGACGATCGTCGCGGTGAGCCCCCAGCCGATCACCACGTCGGAGAGGAAGTGGGCGCCGAAGGCCATGCGGTTGACCGAGATGGTGAGCGCCCAGGCGAGGACGGCGATCGTCGCCCCCCGGCGCCACCGCTCCGGCACGACGAAGACCAGGGCGATCAGCCACATCGCGCTCGACGCCTCGCCCGAGGGAAACGAGCAGTTGGTCTCGCACGCCCCGCCCGGCACCCAGGCCGGGAAGAACTCCATCGAGCCGCCGAATTCGCCGATCTGCCGCGGCCGCGGCCGCCCCCAGAACTCCTTGAGGATCGAATTGACCACGATCCCCGGCCCGAGCGCCATCGACGTGGCGAGGAACAAGAGTTTCCTCGACGATACCGCCCGCATCAGCATCGGCACGAAGAGCTTGCCGAGGAAGGCGACCACCAACGAGACGACGACGATCCGCGTGACGCCCATGCCGGCGTGGCGCACGTCGAGGAGGAAGCCGTTGCGGTCGGCCGGAAACCCGTCGGCGCCGTGATGGAAGAGCGACGCAACGGCGATGTCGAGACCGGGAAAGGCGAGCGCGAGCGCCGAGACGGCCGCTGTCGCCACCGCCACGCTCGCGCCGGGGCGTGCGCCGGTCGCCGCCACGGCGCGGCCGAGGCGCGCGCGAAGCGTCGCGACGATCTCTTCCGCACGGCTGACGTCCGTCATTCGCTCTCCTCGTTTTCTGCCCCGACATGTAACCTCGGCGGCGATGCGGCGAAAGCCCACTGCCGACATCCGCGGCCGCCTCATCCACCCGGCGAGCACCGCCGGGTCCCGCCGTCCCCGATCGATCGGAGGAAAACCCTTGTTCGTCGACCTCGCCGACCGCCTGCCCGATCTTGCGACCGTCTTCGCCTATGCCGCGGCGGTGATCCTGCTGGTGCTCACCCCCGGCCCGGACATGGCGCTCTTCCTCGGCCGAACGCTCGCCTCGGGCCGCGGCCCCGGTCTCGCCGCTCTCCTCGGCACCACCGCCGGCCTCTACGTCCACACCGCTTTCGCCGCCCTCGGCCTGTCGGCGCTCATCGCCGCCTCGCCGATGGCCTATGCGGTGTTGAAATGGGCGGGCGCCGCCTATCTCGTCTTCCTGGCGATCGAGACGCTGCGCCACGGCTCGGCCTTCGAGGTCCGCGGATCCGCCGAGACCATGTCCCTCGGCCGCGCCTTCCTCGTCGGTCTCGGCGTCAACATCCTCAATCCGAAGATCGTGCTGTTCTTCGTGACCTTCCTGCCGCAGTTCGTCGCCGCCTCCGACCCGCATGCCGCCTCCAAGCTCGCCGTGCTCGGCGGCCTCTACGGCGTCATCGGTTTTCCGATCTGCGTCCTCATGATCCTCGGCGCCGAGCGCGTCTCCGGCGCCTTCGCCCGTTCGGCCCGCCTGCGCCGCGGCCTCGACGTCGCCACCGCCGGCCTCTTCGGCGCCTTCGCCCTGCGTCTGGCGCTGTCGCGGAACTGAGGCTTCAGGCGTCCGTCGCGCCCTCGTCCGTCTCGATCGCGTGGCGCTGGATCAGCGGCACCTGGGCGAGGGCGAAGAGGAAGGTGAGCGGCATGATGCCGAACACCTTGAACGTCACCCACGTGTCGGTCGGGAAATTGCGCCAGACCACTTCGTTGAGGGCGGCGAGCACGAAGAAGAACAGGCCCCAGCGCAGCGTCAGCTTGCGCCAGCCCTCGTCGTCGAGATCGAAGACCGAATCGAAGACCACCCCGAGCAGCGGTTTGCCGAAGGCGAGGCCGCCGATCAGCGCCGTGCCGAACATGGTGTTCACGATGGTCGGCTTCAGTTTGATGAAGAGTTCGTCCTGCAGGATCAGCGTCAGCGAGCCGAACACCAGCACCACCACGCCGGAGACCAGCGGCATGATCGGCAGCCGGTGCATCAGCCGCCGCGACACCACCAGCGCCACGACCGTCGCCACCATCAGCGCCGCGGTCGCCGGATAGAGCCCGTGGGTCTTGCCGAAGACCGCGTTGACCGCGAAGAAGATGCCGAGCGGCCCGAGTTCCAGCACCAGCTTGCGCCAATCGTGACCCCGCACCGGCGGTTTCGCGTCCGTCGTCGCGGACGTCGTCCCGCCGCCGTTCTCGTCGCCTGCGCTCATCCGCTCCCCACTCGGTCGGTGCGTCGGTGCGCCTGTCGCACCGGGTCTCCGCACGCCCTTAACACATGGGATGCGTCTTCGTCGCCTGGAAGGCGGCGGATCGATTAGGCTCGGGGCATCGATTCGCCGGAGGGCCGTCCCCATGCTCGCCGAAGTGCTCGCTTGGGCCTTCACGCCCGCCACCCTCGATGCGCGGCGCACCGGCCATCTCGCTGCCGCCGTGTCGCTGTGGTCCCGCGCCCGCCGCTGCCGCGCCGACTGGTCGGCCCACGAGGCTCGCACCCACGCGATCGTCGAGCGCGCCATCACGGGCCTCGCGGAGCGGCGCACCTGTCTGGTGCTCGGCTCCGGTCTGATGCGCGACGTCTCGCTGCCGCGCCTCGCCGAGGTCTTCGAAAAAGTGATCCTGGTCGACGTCGTCCATCTCTGGCCGATCCGCCTCGCCGCGCGGCGCTTCGCCGACGTCCACCTCGTCGACCTCGACATCACCGGCACCACCGACCTGCTCCTCGATCGCGCCACCGGCATCGCCGACCCGCTCCGCCGCTTCCGCGCCGATGCCACCCTCGATCTGGTGATCTCCGCCAACTGCCTCAGCCAACTGGCGTTGCAGCCGGTCGAGCGGGCGCGTCGCCGCCACGGGCTCGCCCATATCCGCTACCCCGATCTCGGTCGCCGCATCGTCGAGGGTCACCTCGACGCGCTGCGCCGCTTCTCCGCCCGCGTCTGTCTCCTGACCGATTCCGAAGGTCTCGAGGTCGGCCCGAACGGCGAGATCCTCGACCGCTACGACCTGCTCGAAGGCGTGAAACTGCCGCCCGCCGACGACGACTGGGACTGGACGCTCGCCCCCCTCGGCGAGACCTCCCGCGACCACGCCGTCGTCCACCGTGCCCATGGCTACGCCGACTTCCACACCGCCGACGCCCGATTCCGGGCCTCGCACGGCTGACCGACGGCCATACCGAGATCGGCTCGGCACTCGCCCTCGCGGCTCACGACGCGACGCCGGACACCCTCACGAGGGCATCGGGAGGAAAGCGTGCGGGCGCTCGTAGCCGTAGACGGAGAGGCGGACCGATCCGGCCGCTGCCACACCCCGGCGATGGAAACCCAGCGTATCGGCGATGACCAACGTGTTCTCGGCGCAGGTCGCCCGCAGCGGCTCGGTGAAGCCGAGGGCCGAGAGATCGGCCTCGTCGGCCCGGAAGGCACCGCCGCCACCTCCGGCGGCCACCGCGGCCGCGGCCTTGGCCCGCTCCCATTCGAGCCGCCGCTCGTCGAGGCGATGACTGCCGGGATGGTATTCGAACGGGCCGTCTTCCGATCGCACCGGCCGAATGAAGTACCAGTACTTCATGCTCGAGAAGAACGTGTCGCGATGGAGATCCTTCTGGATGTCGTGGTTGTCCTCGCTGCCGTGCATCAGGAGATAGATCGACGTCTTGTGCTCCGACGTGCTGCGCCCGCATACCGCGCGCGACAGCGCCGCGAGCCGCGGGTGGCGCGCGAATTCGAGCGTCCGCGGCGTCGTTGCCGCATCGATGTTCAGAAAGCGATTGAGGGTGGCGCCGTCGTGGCGATCGAAACCACCTTCGAAATGTCTCGGTTTCCCGAAGCCGCGCCGGGTAGCGCCCCGCGGCGGCTCGCTCGCGTCGAACCGCGCCACGTGCGCCTCGATCTCGTCGCGGAGCGCGGCGAAGACGTCGGCCGGCAGGAAGTCGGGAACGATCGCCAGACCATCACGCGCGATCCGCTCGCGGATCGACGCATCGACCATCGGCGAGACCAGACCGCGGCGCACGGCGGCGACACGACGCGCCAGACGCATACGCCGAACATGCAGATCGAACGAGCGATTGAGCCCGGCGTGGCCGACCCAAGGGTCGGAAAAGCTCTTCTGCGACGACAATATGGAAAACATGCGCACCCGTTCTTGCCCAGCGACGACGAAACCGCCTCGGTGTCGTAGACGAATGCCCCCGACCGACTTCGAAAATACCGCAAAGCCGCCCCGCCGTCAGACTCGAAGTCGCCCGTCGTCGCCGAGCCGCTCATGACGTCCGAGATCTCACCGGGCGACGGATCGGACGGCTCCGTGCCGCTCGACAACAGTGCTCGCGGTTCAGTCGACGACACCGAGCGCATGCAGCTGTGGGAGACGGTCGGCGAGGAAGCGGTCGGCGAGCTGCCGGAGTTCGCCGAGGCGATCCGCCTCACCTCCCGCTCCGTCCCCGTCCGACCCGATGTCCCAACCCAGCATCGACAGGCATTCCCGCGCATGCTCGGCCCAATCGGCGGAGGTGCGCGAACCCGCGAGGTAGGCGTCGACGAACAACCGCTCGATCAGGTCGCAGGCGATCCCGCCGCCGGTGATCGGGCTCGCCAGAGCCGAAATCTCCGAGCCGTCGCGGGCGCGGCGGGCGATCTCGGCGTTCAACCGAGCGGTCCGCGGCCGCGCCGTCTGCGTCGCCTCGTCGCTCTGCACCAGAGCGACATCGCCCATCGCGACGAGAACGCTGATCGCCTCGAAGATCTGCCCGAGCGTCGTGCCCGGCGCGGCGGCCATATCGAAGAGATCGCCGATCCGGTGCGCCGCGAGATCGCGACGTCGTAGCCGCCGCTCCAGTTTTCGATCGGCATGCGAGAGGCCCCCCGGGGCGGTGGCCGGCCCCGTGAATCGCGGCGCGGAGAAGGACGATAGGAAGTCGCTCGCCGGCCGGCCATCGAGAAGTCGAGGCCCGGAGGGAACGAATGCATGATCATCGTCGGTGGTTCTCGTGAGCCGCCGGCCACGTCGCTCCCCGATCGCGGCACGTGTCCCGTGAGGTGGCGGAACCGGCGGCCCGACCAGCGGAACTCACCGTAATACCAAAGGCCGAAGGTGCTGACGCACCCGGCCTTCGAACACACGCGAATTTCTCTTTTTCGTCAGAGATATGAGAAATTCGCGTCAGGAATACCATCGGTCATTTCCAATGGCCGATGGTATAATGAGAGACCTGTGCGCGGATAGCCCTCGACGACCGTCTACTGACGTGATTCACTCAAT
>NZ_DAIPZB010000025.1:0-70623 GCF_036782435.1 Pinisolibacter sp.
AGCCGCCGCTCGGCGTCCTCGATCTGGGCGCGCGGCGGCATGTCGACCGGCGCGTCGTAGGCGATGTTGACCATGTCCTCGCCGATGCGGATCAGGTTCCGGCGGACGGCGAGTTCCTGGATGACACGGCCGTAGTCCTCGGCGTTGATGACGGTCGTCGCGTCGGAGGCGAGGCGCAGCAGATACTGCGTGACGCTCATCTCGGCGATCTGCGCCTCGGCCGGGAAGAAGGTCTTCAACGTGATCGGCGAGGCGACCTTGCCGGCCCGGATCAGCTGGCCGATGCGCTCGTAGATGGCACGATGCGGCTCCAGCAGGAAGTGCCCCGGCTCCAGGAAGTCGGAGACGCGATAATAGGTCTCGTTGTTGACCAGGATCGCCCCGAGCAGCTGCCTTTCGGCCTCGGCATTGTGGGGAGCGATACGGGCGAGCGCCGGGACGGTGTCCTCGACGCGACGGATCGGAGCTTTCATGGGGCGCTTGTACGGTCGTCGGCTGGGGCGGAACGAAGGTTGAGAAAGTCTTAACGACCCCCGCTCTGCCCCGGAAGCGGCGAGGCTTTCATACCGCTTCTTCCACAGGAATGATTCGGCCGTCGAGTTTATCCGACTTGACCGCTGCGCCGGTCACGGATCGACGCCGAGTCGGTCCCGTGCCGCGGTCCGGCGCGAACGAAGAGAGCCGAGCGTCGCCGCTCGGCTCTGTCGTGTCTCGGCGCCGCAGGTTCGGGCGAGCCGCCCGCCCCGCCTCACTCCGCGGCGACCTCGAAGCGCGGCGCGACGCCCTTTTCCGTCGCCTCCATCACCCGCTCCTCGTCGAGCGGCATGTGGTCGAGGCGGTAGAGGACGGCGATCAGCACTGCCGTGGCGGCGAGCATCATGTAGGGGCCGAAGAGCCACAGCACGAGCGGCACCAGCAGGAAGTAGGTGCGCATGCCGAACCAGTAGAAGCGGCCGGAACGCTCCAGCTGGGCGACCACCGTGTCGAGCGGGATGCGGCCATACTTGCCCGACAGCGGCACGTTGATCATGTAGCCGACGTGGTGGAACTGTCGGATCGCCATGGTGAAGGAGAGGAAGGCGGCGAAGAGGTCGACCAGCAGGATCAGCGTCTTGACCGTCCACAGCACCGCGCCGCTCGGTCCCATCGGGTTCAAGACGTGCCAGCTCGCCTCCAGCCGCTCGCCCTGCGCCGACAGGGTCAGCACGCCGATGATCAAGAGCACCGCGGTCGACGCCATGAAGGTCGCCGCCATGGTCGAGTTGCGCAGCGTCTGCACGGCGAGGACGTCCTTGCCCTCCGCCATGACGGCGCGCACCCAGGCGGCGCGGGACTTCGTCATCGTCGCCTGGAAGGTGAAGTTCTTGTTGTGGCGGACCTTGAAGCCGAGGAACACGTGGTAGCCGACGAGAGCCGTCAGCGTGACCAAGAGGGCCGCCAGATCGATCGCCATCGCGAGCGTCGGTTCGAAAGGCATGAGACCGGTTCCCTTCGTCGCGTCATTCGCCGAAGAAGGGGAAGGGCTTGGCGAGCGGGCTGCGCTTCTCGTCGTCGCCCTTGCGCGGCTCGCCGGAAACCCAGGCGAGGAGGCGGCGCAGGAGCGACGTGCTCTCGTCGACGGCGCGCCGATGGCGGGAGGGAAGGACTCCGAGCGAGTTGGTCAGGGCGGTCATGGGAACTCCGGCATTTTCCATCGGGCGATGCTCGGGAAGATACGGAGTCGGACTGACGTCGCCCTGCAAATATCATGAAATCGTTGTCAGGTTTCCTCGGCGTGATCGTCAGGTGCAGCGGCGAAGGCGAGGGTGACGACGAGACCGGGCCGATTGTCGCCGAGGTCGAGGCGGCCGCCGTGGTGGCGCACCACCGCATCGACCACCGAGAGCCCGAGGCCGGTGCCGCGCTGGTGGCGGCTGGCGTCGAGGCGGACGAACCGTTCGAGTACCCGTTTGCGCTCCGCCGCCGGGATCCCCGGTCCGCTGTCGGCGACACGGATCTCCACCTCCGCGCCCACTCGCCGCGTCGAGACGAGCACCCGCCCGCCTTCCGGCGTGTAGCGGATGGCATTGTCGACGACGTTGGAGAGCGCCTGGAAGAGGAGATGCCGGTCGGCCTCCACCGCCGGTGCGCCGTCCGTCGCCAGAACGAGGTCGAGCGACTTGTCCTCGGCGAGCGGCGAGAAATAGTCGACGAGATCGTCGAGCATGTGCGCCACGTCGACCCGCTCGCGCGTCGACGGCGCGCCGTGGTCGATCCGCGCGATCGACAGCAGCGATTCCAGCGTCTCCAGCAGCGTGTCGAGATCGGCCACCGATTCGGCGAGCGACGTCTCCAGCGCCTCCGGCGTCGGCTCCGAGATCTGCAACAGCTCCAGCCGGCCGCGCACCCGCGACAGCGGGCCGCGCAGATCGTGGGCGATGTTGTCGGTCACCTGCCGCGTCGCCGTCATCAGCTCCGAGATGCGGTCGAGCGCCTCGTTGAGATTGGCGCCGAGCTGGTCGAACTCGTCGCCGGAGCCGGAGATCGGCATGCGCTCGTCGATGTGGCCGTGCAGGATACGATGGGCGGAGGCGTTGAAGCCGGCGAGCCGTCGCACCACGGCGCGGCTGGTGAGGAGCCCGGCCAACACCGCCAGGAAGGTCATCGCCACCGCCGCGATCGCCGAGGATTCGCCGATGATGCGCCGCAGTTGGTCCTCCTCGGTGAGGTCGCGGCCGAGCTGCAGCGTCAACCGGTCCCTCAGGCTCACCGCGAGGAGCCGCGCCTCGTGTTCGCCGTCGGCCGGCCCGCGCCGCATGACGATGTTGGAATAGCCACCGGGCGCCGGCACGGCGCCGCGCACGATGGAGAAGTTCTCGATCAGCTCGCCGCCGTCGGCATCGACCACTCGGTAGAGACGAGCGCTGCCGCGCTCGGCGAAGATCCGGCTCTGCACCGCCTGGAGGATGCCGCTGCGGTCGGACCCGGCGAGTTCGGTCGTCAGCCGCTCGCTCTCCGCCACCAGCCCGACGTCGACCCGATGCTCCATCGCCGCCTGGGTCGAGAAGAACACGAAGGCGATGAGCGCCCAACCCGCCAGGAGATAGAGCGGCGCGGTCAGCACCGTCAGCCGGAAGGTCGCGGTCAGGATCGGGTCACGCTTCACTTCTCAGACAATATCCCGCGCCCCGCACCGTGAAGAGCATGGGCTTGGGATATCCCTTTTCGAGCTTCTGCCGCAGCCGGGAGATGTGGACGTCGAGCGTGTTGGTCTGCGGGTGGAAGTGATAGTCCCACACCGCCTCGAGCAACATGGTGCGGGTGACCACCTGATCGGCGTGGCGCATCAGGTATTCGAGCAGCATGAACTCGCGCGGATGCAGCGCCAGCGGCTGGCCGGCGCGTCTGGCCGTGCGGGTCGCAAGATCGAGCTCGAGATCGCCCACCTTCAGCACGGTCTGGGGCTGCGCTCCCTGACGCCGCCGCACGATGGCGTCGAGCCGGGCGTGCAACTCGGCGAGCACGTAGGGCTTGACCAGATAGTCGTCGCCTCCGGCCTTCAGCCCGCGGATGCGCTCGTCGACATGGGAGAGGGCGGAGAGGATGAGCACCGGCGTCACCACCCCTTCGCCGCGCAGCCGGCGGATCACTTCGAGCCCGTCGAGCCCCGGCAACATCCGATCGACGACGAGCGCGTCGTAGACCGGATCGCGGGCGAGCGCCAACCCGTCGAGCCCGTTGTCGACATGGTCGACGACGACGCCGAATTCCCCGAGGCCCCGCTTCAGGTAATTGGCGACCTCGCGATCGTCCTCGATGATCAGGATCCGCATCGTCCGTGTTTCTCTCCTTGCGGGAGACCCTAGCCGATGCCGCCGACCGTCGGCAACGCACGCCGAGCCGCAGGTGCCGCCGTTCACCCCGCCTTCGAAACACGAAGAGCCGGGCGTCGCCGCCCGGCTCCTGGTGATGTCGTATCGTCCGGAAGGATCGCCGGGACGCCTCGTGCCCCGGATCTCCGTCGCGAAGAGGCTCACGCCTCCTCGTGATAGCCTTCCTCGTCGGTGATCGGGCCGACTTCGCGCTCGAACAGGTTCTCGTTGTCGCGGGTCAGGACCTCTTCGCCGCGCGCCTGACGCTCGGCTTCTTCGGCCGAACGGGCGACGTTGACGGTCACCTTGGCCTCGACCTCCGGATGGAGGGCGATGAGGACGGTGTGCAGGCCGATGGCCTTGATCGGCGCCTTGAGCTCGACCTGGTTGCGGGCGACCGAGAAGCCGCCGGCGGTGATCAGGTCGGCGATGTCGCGGTTCGACACCGAGCCGTAGAGATGGCCCATCTCGCCGGCCGAACGGACGACGATGAAGCTCTGACCGTCGAGCTTCTCGGCGACCGCGGCCGCCTCGGCCTTGCGCTCGAGGTTGCGGGCTTCGAGCTGCACCTTCTGGCTCTCGAAGAACTCCTTGTTGGCCTTGGTGGCGCGCAGCGCCTTGCCGCGCGGCAGCAGGAAGTTGCGGGCGTAGCCCGGCTTGACCTTCACCACTTCGCCCATCTGGCCGAGATTGGCGACGCGCTCGAGGAGGATGAGTTCCATGTGTGTGCTCCTTCCGGTGTGTTCGGATGTCGATGTTCAGAACGGGCCGGCCGACGGTTTGCGCCGGCGCAGGCCCACGTAGGGTTCGAGGAGGCCGACGAGCGCCACGAACGCCGCCGGCAGAGTGAAGAGCAGGACCAGCCCCCAGATGAAGGCGAGGATGATGATCCGCGCCTGCGACCGCCGGGCGAGCGTGTGGATCACGCCGGCGCCGACGAGGAAATGCGCCGAGAACAGCGTTCCCGCGACGATCGAGGCGAGGACCCCGAGCGATCCCTCGGCGAAGGCGGCCGCGAACGCCGCGGCGAAGGCGAGGCCGGCGGCGGGCGGCAGTTCCACCGCGGCGGCATCGTCGAACGGTCGCGTGAGGCGCCCCGACTTGGCGACGATCTTCACCGCCGCCCACAGGTCGAAGACGATCACCAGGAGCCAGCTCGCCGGGAAGAAGGCCGGGAACAGCAGGACCGTTCCTCGCACCATCGGGTCGATCAGCGAGGCGTCCGGGATCTCCGCCGGCGAGACGCCGCCGCGCACCATCATGTGACGATAGGCGGTGGAGACCTGCTTCGCCGTCTCCTGCGGATCGAAGCCGATGGAGATGCCGCCGATCACGGTCGCGACCGCCACGGTGACGCAGATCGCCAGGAGCGCCCGCCCGAGCGGATACCACTCGCGGGACGCCGGATCGGCGGGATCGCTCTGTCGCGCCAGTCCGAGGAGATGGGCCGCCGCGAGGGTCGGCAGAGCGTCGAGCAGGAGGAGCGACACGCCCGCCGGGGTGCCGAAGCCCACCCACACGGTCGCCGCCGCGGTCGCCGTCGCGACGAGCCCGGCGATCGTCCCCCAGCCGATCGCGGCGATGCCGAGCGGCAGCGGCGCGAGCAGGAAGAGCGGCAGCGCGAGCATGGTTCCGCCCACCAGCGCGGCGAAGAGCAGCGCGGTCGCGAAGCCGGCTCCGAGGCCGATCAACAGAGGAGGGGCCGAGAGGGATCTCGTCATGTCGCCCAGCTGTCCCGTCTCTCACGAGAACGGTTAGAGGCGGTCCCGCCCCAACCCGATCGTTCCGACGCCTGTTGTCTCGCGGGCCGGTCGTGTCGCCCGTACGCCCCGGCACATCGCTCGGGGAGGAGAGGCGGGCCTGGTCGCCCGCCTCGATCTCGTCACCGCGCGTGAGACCGCGCGGGTCGTCGCGTCACATCACTTGATGACGAACGGCAGCAGGCCGAGGAAGCGGGCGCGCTTGATCGCCTTGGCGAGTTCGCGCTGCTTCTTGGCCGACACCGCGGTGATGCGGGACGGAACGATCTTGCCGCGCTCGGAGATGAAGCGCTGCAAGAGCTTCACGTCCTTGTAGTCGATCTTCGGCGCGTTGGCGCCGGAGAACGGGCAGGTCTTGCGACGGCGGAAGAAGGGGCGGCGGGCCGCCTGAGAGGTTTCGGCCATCACTCGTTCTCCTCGCCACCGAACTCGGCGTCTTCACGACGCGGACCACGATCACGGCGCGGGCCACGATCGCCACGGTCACCACGCTCACCACCACGACGGTCGTCGCGGCGCTCGTCGCGATCACGCTTCTGCAGCATGACCGACTGGCCTTCCTCGAGCTCGTCGACGCGGATGGTGAGGAAGCGCAGCACGTCTTCCGACAGGCGCTCCTGACGCTCGACCTCGGCGATCGCCGCGGCCGGGGCCTCGATGTTCATCAGGGCGTAGTGCGCCTTACGGTTCTTCTTGATCCGGTAGGCGAGGGACTTCAGACCCCAGTTCTCGACCTTGGTGACCTTGCCACCGAGGCCTTCGACGATGGTCTTGTACTGGCCGATCAGGGTGTCGACGGCCTGCGCCGACACGTCCTGGCGAGCCAGGAACACGTGCTCGTAGAGCGGCATGTGAAACCTTTCTGCGCTCGGGTTCCGACGCTCCCGTGTGGAACGTCGACCGCTGGGCACCGGCGCCAAGCCTCCCGGGACCCTCCGAGGAAGAGCCCGAAAACGATGACTGTCGGTGAGCGGAGACACGGGACGACGGATCGGAACCCCGATCCTGCCGCATCGATTCCCGGGGTTCCCCCCATG
Organism: Pinisolibacter sp.; assembly: GCF_036782435.1. NCBI lineage: Bacteria > Pseudomonadati > Pseudomonadota > Alphaproteobacteria > Hyphomicrobiales > Ancalomicrobiaceae > Pinisolibacter > Pinisolibacter sp. The sequence goes on from NZ_DAIPZB010000025.1 coordinate 6,649, forward strand.
AAATGAACGCGACCGTCCGTTCAGCCCCCGGCCGAGTGCCCGACGGAATGGGCGGGTTCTACAGGTTTTGACGCGGGATGCAAGGGGAATTGCCGGAGCACTCACGGGAACTCGATCTCGCGGCCCCAAGACCGGCGAGACGGAGGCAGGGCGTCACATTCGGTCCCGGTGTGGTCTTTGGCGCGCCTCTCGAAGGGTGTAATGTCGTCATGGCAACCGGAGGGAGAAATGACGAAGAACATCGTGATCTTCTCGGACGGCACCGGTCAACGCAGTGGCGAGCGCTTCGAGGAGAACCGGACCAACGTCTACAAATTGTATCGCGCGACGAAGTGCGGTCCCGACTCCTCCGTCGACCCGAACGAACAGTTCGCCTTCTACGATCCGGGAATCGGGACGGTTCCGCCGATGTATGGTTTCTTCGGCGCGGTTTGGGCGACGGTCTGGAACCTGGTCTGCCAAGCGACGGGATTAGGACTCACCCGTAACATCAAGGATTGTTACAAGGCCATCGTTGCGACCTACGAGCCCGGTGACAGGATCTTCCTCTTCGGCTTCAGTCGCGGCGCCTATACGGTGCGTTGTTTGGCGACCGTATTGAAATACTGCGGCGTTCCGACCCGGGCACCCGGCGGAGGGCCCCTGATCAAAAGCGACGGTGCGCTGGAATGCGTGGCGACCGAAGCGGTCGAGCGGGTCTACCAGCACGTCGCTTGGGGGCGGGAGTCTCGTGTCTACTCCGCACGGTTCCTCGAACAGCGCCGGCTGCTCGCCGATCGGTTCCGCCAGCGCTGGTCGAGCGAAGAGGTCCACGCCCATTTCATAGGCGTCTTCGACACGGTGGCGACCGTCGGCAATCGGGTTTCACAGGTGATTGTTGCGATCCTGGCCCTCGTCGCGGCCACATTTGCCGCGTGGGCCGCCGCGGCCGTCATCGGCGGACCCTATTTCCACTGGTTCTTGCGCCTGGTGTGCTACGGCGCGGTCGTCGGTCTCCTCTGGTTTCTCGCGACACACCTCAAGATCGCATTCGGGTTGCCGGGGCACCCATGGTGGAAGACGCTGCACATCAACCCGATCCGCATGCAGTTCTACGACAAGACTCTCGATTCGCAGGTCGGTTGGGCGCGGCATGCTCTCGCTGTCGACGAACATCGCGCCGATTTCGATCGCGTCGAATGGGGGGATGAGACCACTCTGCGTGAAGTCCGCCCCGGTGAGCCGGAGTCGCTGATCCAGCTCTGGTTCGCCGGCAACCATGCCGACATCGGCGGTGGCTACCCGGAGCCCGAATCGCGTCTTTCGGACGCCGCTCTCGCCTGGATGGTCGGTGAAGCGACGTCGATTCCCGACCCCCTGCTCGTCGATCGTTCCGTCCTGAGAGACTACCCCTCGCCTGCGGGCATGCAACACGACGAAACGCTGTCCTGGAAGTTCCGTTTCGCGAAGAAGAAGATTCGGAGCATCGATCACGATGCCCCGTTGGACGGTGTCGTCCTTTCCCGCTTCGAACTCGGAGCCGTCCTTCAATCCGATGAAAGGAGGCCGTATCGGCCCGAGAACCTTCGCTTCCACGATCGCACGAAGGCCTATTACCAGGGTTCATCGAGTTCCTGAGAGCGCCGTCGCCGAGCCGTAGGCGAACCACAGCATCAGGACGCCGGTCAGTGCCTTCACCGTGATGCCCCACCAGTCGCGTGTCCCGCCCTGGTCGAAGCGGCGGTGGAGGAACACCACCGAGGCCGACCACAAGAGGCCCCAGACCAGGGCGCCGGCGAGCACGGACGCCGCGACGATCAGCAGCGAGGACATGCCGAGCGCCGTCATCTCCGGCCGGCCGATGGCGGCGAGCCAGAAGGCGACGTTCCAGGGGCTGGTCAGCGCCATCATCGCGCCGAGGAGGACGCTGGCGCGGTTCGATTCGAACCGGCTCGGCCCGGCCGGTGCAGCGCCGGCCGGGGTCCGCCACGACGACCACGCCCCGAGAAGGAAGAGCACCGCCAGCGCGATCAGCAATCCGATCGACAGGACCCCCATGACCAGCCGTGTCGTCTCGCCGGTGAACAGCGTGCCGACCCCGAGCGCCACCAGGATCGCCCACAGGGCATCGCCCGCGCAGGCGCCGAACAGCACCCCGAAGCCCGACCAGAAGCCGTTGGCGAGGCAGCGACGGGCGATCTCGGCGTTGATCGGCCCGGGCGGCCAGGCGACCGACCAGCCGAGGACGAAACCGGTGGCGACGAGGGAGAGGAGGGTGGGTTCCATGACCGCCTCTCAATCACGCCCGGCGCCGCCCCGCAAGCGGCGGCTGCGGGCGTGTCGTCGCAGCGCACCTCATCGGTGGCGGTGGTCGTGGATGTCATGGGTCTTCACGCCCTCCGCGATCGACGGCGGCGTGAACCAGTCGCGCCGCTTCAGCGTGGCGACGGCGTCGGCGCGGCCGGCGGCGCGATGCTCTCGCGCCGAGCGGACCGAGAACTCGTAGTCCTTGCTGTCGCGCGTCCCGGCGCGGGCGCGATAGATGAGGTGGAGGATGTCGACCACCCCCGGGGCCCTGAGGTCGGCGAGCAGCCGTTCGTCTTCCTCCGTGCGCGAGGGAACCCGCTCGAGCGCCGCGCGCAGTTGCTGGCGCAGACAGAAGGTCTGGGCGAAGCGGGTGGTGCCGGCGCGGGTCCGGCTGGAGTAGGTGATGTCCTTCTGGCGGGTCAGCACCTCGTTCATGTCCTGCGGCATCGCGCCTTGCGCCGGGAAGAGATCGACCTGGAAGACCAACGCCGAACAATCGCCGTCCTGATCGAGCAGATATTCGAGCGGCGTGTTGGAGACGATGCCGCCGTCCCAGTAGTGCAGATCGCCGATCTTCACCGCTGGAAGCGCCGGCGGCAGCGCGCCGCTCGCCATGATGTGGCGCACCCCGATTCGGGTCGGCTTCGTCGGATGCCGGGTGTCGAACCATTCGAGATTGCCGGTTTCCACCGCCACCGCCCCGACCGAGACCCGCATCGGCCCCTCGTTGAGCAGCCGGAAGTCGACCAGTTCCTCGAGCGTCTCGGCCAGCGCCCCCGTCTCGTAGAAACTCGTCGCCCCGTCGGAGCCACGCGGCATCAGCCAGGGGCTCGGCAGACGCGGCTTGAAGAACCCCGGTTGGCCGAGCGTCATCGCCGCGAAGGCGTTCCAGCCGTCGATCATCGGCCGCAGGAAGTCGAAGGAGCCGAGGCCGCCGAGCTGATCGTTGCGGGTGATCCTCTTCCAGAAGGTTTCGAGCCGCTCGAGCCGCCGCTCCGGCGGGTTGCCGGCGATGAGCGCGGTGTTGATCGCGCCGATCGACACGCCCGAGATCCAGGTCGGCTCGATCCCCGCTTCGGCCAGCGTCTCGTAGACCCCGACCTGATAGGAGCCGAGCGCGCCACCGCCCTGCAGGAGCAGAGCCACCCGGTCGTAGGGTGCGAGCAGCTCCGAGAAGTCGCTCGCGGCCGTGGGGTGATCGGTCGCGGACGGGGGACGGATGTCGTCGGCCATGGAACCTCGTCGTATTTCGGGGGGCGCGCGAAAGGCGGGGGCGGGGCGATCGGACCCGACGGTGAGGCTGGACCGCGCTCGTGGCGCGACTGTGACCGCCGATCGATGACGGGCGTGTCGCGGCCACGGTCTCGGCAATTCGTGGATGGGAACGGCCTCGAGGGGCTCCGGAGCCGGCCCGCCCCTTGACTTCTCCCCCTCATCGGGCTCATTCGCCGACCCCGGGGCTGGAAAATGCCGCCGCGGGCCGCCGAGGCCCGCCCCGAAAAGAACACGACCGAGGCGACCCGCATGACCATCGCGTTCACCTTCCCCGGACAGGGTTCCCAGGCCGTCGGCATGGGCAAGGCCCTCGCCGACGCCTATCCGACCGCCGCCCGCGTCTTCGCCGAGGTCGACGAGGCGCTCGGACAGAAGCTGTCGACGCTGATGTGGGAAGGCCCGGAAGCGGAATTGACGCTCACCGAGAACGCCCAGCCGGCGCTGATGGCCGTGTCGCTCGCCGCCATGCGGGTGCTGGAGGAGAAGGGCGTCCGGGTGAAGCGCGAGGCCGCCTACGTCGCCGGTCATTCGCTCGGTGAATATTCGGCGCTCGCCGCGGCGGGCGCCTTCTCGATCGCCGATGCGGCGCGCCTGCTCAAGATCCGCGGCCGCGCCATGCAGGCCGCCGTGCCGGTCGGTGAGGGCGCCATGGCCGCGCTTCTCGGCCTCGATTTCGCCGCCGCGGCGGAAGTCGCGGCCGAAGCGGCGCAGGGTGATGTCTGTCAGGCCGCCAACGACAACGCCGACGGTCAGGTCGTCGTCTCCGGCGCCAAGGCGGCGGTCGAGCGCGCCGTCGAGATCGCCAAGGGCCGCGGCGCCAAGCGCGCGATGCTCCTCAACGTCTCCGCCCCCTTCCATTGCGCCCTGATGCGGCCGGCCGCCGACGCCATGGCCGAGGCATTGGCGAGGGTCGAGATCCACCGCCCGATCGTGCCGGTCGTCTCCAACGTCCTCGCCTCGGCGATCTCCGACCCGGACGAGATCCGCAAGCGTCTGGTCGAGCAGGTCACCGGCACGGTGCGTTGGCGCGAGAGCGTCGTCTATCTCCAGCGCCACGGCGTCACCCGCCTCTACGAGATCGGCTCCGGCAAGGTTCTGACCGGCCTCGTCAAGCGCATCGTCGAAGGCGTCGAGGGCGTCGCCGTCAACACCCCCGACGACATCGAGAAGATGGTCGCCGCGCTCGTCTGAAGAAGACAGCGGGTCCGCCCGCTGCTTCGCTTCGATCCTGTTTCGAGACCCAGGAGGTCCCCCATGTTCGATCTGACCGGCAAGGTCGCTCTCGTCACCGGCGCCACCGGCGGCATCGGCGCGGCCATCGCCCGCGCCCTCCATGCCCGCGGCGCCACCGTCGCCCTCTCCGGCACCCGCGAGGCGGTTCTGAACGAGCTGAAGGCCGAACTCGGCGACCGCGCCGAAGTGTTCGTCGCCAATCTCGGCGACCGCGCCTCCGTCGACGCTCTGGTGCCGGCGGTCGAGGCGAAGTTCGGCAGGCTCGACATCCTGGTCAACAACGCCGGCATCACCAAGGACAACCTCTCCATGCGCATGAAGGACGAGGAGTGGGATCAGGTGGTCGAGGTCAACCTCACCTCCGGCTTCCGCCTGATCCGATCGGCGCTCAAGGGGATGATGAAGCGCCGTTCGGGCCGCATCGTCGGCATCACCTCGGTGGTCGGCGTCACCGGCAACGCCGGCCAGGCCAACTACGCCGCCACCAAGGCCGGCATGATCGGCATGACCAAGTCGCTCGCCCAGGAAGTGGCGAGCCGCAACATCACCGTGAACTGCGTCGCGCCCGGCTTCATCGAGACGCCGATGACCGATGTGCTCAACGACAAGCAGAAGGAAGGGATCCTCGGCGCGGTGCCGGCCGGCCGCCTCGGCACGCCGGCCGAGATCGCCGCCGCGGTGGTCTTCCTCGCCGCCGACGAAAGCGCCTACGTGACCGGTCAGACGATTCACGTCAACGGCGGTATGGCTATGATCTGATTGATGAATTCGGCAATCTTGCAGATTGCCGAGGTGGGCCTCCCACCATCCCGTCGGTCACTGGTCAAGGCCGGGAAAGTGTGCTAGCACGACCCGGTCCGGCCCGAAGAGGGCGGGGAGAGGACGTTCGGCTTTGGGAGCCGGGCGACACCTTCTCCCGAGTTTCGCCGGGGGGCGGAGAAGGACGTGGGAAGTTTTCCCGTGGTGGCTCATCCCGAGGGACGCCGCGCGGGGTCGAAGGATCGCTCCGGCGCGCGCCGGGTCGGTCCTCTCCGGGGTGCCTCACCGCACTCGGGGTCGAGCGCGAAGTCGCGAGGCGCCATCCGGAGGTTCACATCGGGGCGCCGGCGAAATGCCGGTGGTTCGGGGTCGGTTTATCCTGTTCTGGGAAGATAAGCACATGAGCGACATCGCTGAACGCGTGAAGAAGATCGTTGTCGAGCACCTCGGCGTCGACGCCGAGAAGGTGACCGAGAACGCGAGCTTCATCGACGACCTCGGCTCCGACTCGCTGGACGTGGTCGAGCTGGTCATGGCGTTCGAGGAAGAATTCGGCGTCGAGATTCCGGACGATGCCGCCGAGACGATTCTGACCGTCGGCGACGCGGTCAAGTTCCTCGAGAAGAACGTGGCGGCCTGAGTTCGGCTGCTCGGCCCGCGTCGGCTCCCGAGCCGCGCGAAGCGAGCGCGAACCGGTCCATGAAGATGTCGCGCCGGCCCTCGTGGCCGGCGTGCACGCGTCGGGCGACATCTGTCGGCCCGTCGCAGGGATGTCGGAACGGCGGCGCCGTGCCGCGTCGGAGTGACCGGGGGCGAGTCCCTCGGGACTTCGTCGTGTCGCGGCGCTCGAACCGTTTCCGGTGAAGTCACGAATGGTCATTGACGAGGTGAGGTCGCGATGCGTCGGGTGGTCGTCACGGGTCTGGGCATGGTCACGCCGCTCGGCTGCGGTGTCGAGGCGACTTGGTCGAACGTTCTGGCCGGCAAGAGCGGCGCCGTCCGCATCTCCGACTTCGAAGTCGAGGATCTCGCCTGCAAGATCGCGGCGCGCATCCCGCGTGGCGACGGCACCAACGGCACCTACGATCCCGACCGGTGGCAGGACCCCAAGGAACAGCGCAAGGTCGACGAGTTCATCACCTTCGCCATGGCGGCCGCCACGCAGGCCCTCGACGACGCCGACTGGCACCCCGAGAGCGAGGACGACCAGTTCTCGACCGGTGTCCTCATCGGCTCCGGCATCGGCGGCATCGGCGGCATCTACGATGCCTCGATCACGCTCAAGGAGCGCGGGCCTCGTCGCGTCTCGCCGTTCTTCATCCCCGGCCGCCTGATCAACCTCGCCGGCGGCTACGTCTCGATCCAGCACGGCCTCAAGGGTCCGAACCATGCGGTGGTCACCGCCTGCTCGACCGGCACCCACGCCATCGGCGACGCCGCCCGTCTCATCGCGCTGGGCGATGCCGAGGTGATGGTCGCTGGCGGCACCGAGAGCCCGGTCAATCGCCTGTCGATCGCCGGCTTCGCCGCCTGCCGGGCGCTTGCCACCGCCTACAACGACGAGCCGACTCGCGCCTCGCGTCCCTACGACAAGGACCGTGACGGCTTCCTGATGGGCGAGGGCGCCGGTGTGGTGGTGCTCGAGGAGTACGAGCACGCCAAGGCGCGCGGCGCCAAGATCTACGCCGAGGTCATCGGCTACGGCATGTCCGGCGACGCCTTCCACATCACCGCGCCGAGCGAGGACGGCAACGGCGCCTACCGCTGCATGGCCGCCGCCATCAAGCGCGCCGAGATCTCGCCCGCCGACATCGACTACATCAACGCCCACGGCACCTCGACCATGGCCGACGGCATCGAACTCGCCGCGGTCGAGCGCATCCTCGGCAACCACGCCGCCAACGTGGCGATGTCCTCGACCAAGTCGATGACCGGCCATCTGCTCGGCGCCGCCGGCGCCATCGAGGCGATCTTCTCGATCCTCGCCATCCGCGACCAGATCTGCCCGCCGACCATCAACCTCGACAATCCCTCGGTGGAGACGGCGCTCGACCTCGTGCCGCACGTGGCCAAACAGAAGAAGATCGACGTCGCGCTGTCCAACTCCTTCGGCTTCGGCGGCACCAACGCCACGGTGATCTTCCGCAAGGTCGACTGATACCGAGCGGATGAAGTTCCGACCTGTTCGGAACGTCATCCGCGAAGGCAAGCCCGAACGGGCGTCGGCCGGTCGGGCCGCAACCCACGAAATTCGGACGAGTCCGAATTTCGTGAACTCGGTATGAGACGTCGCGTCCGCGCGCCTCGGCTTGCGCCGGGGCGCCGGGGTGGTCCTAATGGGCCCGCGAGATTCGGTCGGCCGCCGCGTCCCTCGAGGAGGCGCCGGCGCGGCGAAGATACGGGATCGACGCGTTTTCGCCGCGATCGTCCCGCATCTCGACGAGACCGAACGTCAGGTAGCCACGAGCCCCGAGGTGACATGACCTCCGAGAAGACCGATCACCAGGCGGAAGCGGCCGAAGGCGCGACCCACACGCCCGATCCCGTCGCCCTCGATGCGGCGAAGGACATGAAGTCCGTCGAGGCCGCGGCCCGCGAGATCGTACCGCCCGCCACCGAGCCCACTTCCGAGTCGGTGCGCAGCGTGCCCAAGAGCCCGCGTGCCGCGATCGAACCGGCCGAGGTACCGCCGCCGCCGGCGAAGACCCGCTCGAAGGCCGCGCGCAACCCGACCATCGTCTTCCTCAACGGCGTCTTCTCGTTCCTCACCATTCTCGCCGTGGCGATCGGCGGCTTCGTTCTCTACGCCAAGCAGCGCTTCGAGGCCGCCGGTCCGCTTTCCGCGCCGGTGGTGGTGGTGATCCCCAACAACGCCTCGCCGAGCGGCATCGCCGATCTCCTCGAGAAGAACGGCGTCGTCGCCGATGCCACCACCTTCCACCTCGGCACCCGCCTGATGAAGGCGGCTGAACACCTCAAGGCCGGCGAATACGAATTCCCGCCGCACATTTCGATGCGCGACGCGCTCGAGATCATCACCGAGGGACGCTCGGTCCAGCATCGCATCACCTTCCCCGAAGGCTGGTCGAGCGACCAGATCGTGCGCCGCCTGCTCGACGATACGATCCTCACCGGCAAGATCGCCGCGATCCCCGAAGAGGGGGCGCTGCTGCCGGAGACCTATTCCTACTCGCGCGGCACCACCACCCGCGAGCAGATCCTCGAGCAGATGAAGAAGGCCCAGGACCGCCGCCTCGCCGACATCTGGGCGCACCGCGCCGACGGCCTGCCGCTGGCCACCCCGCGCGACCTCGTCATCCTCGCCTCGATCGTCGAGAAGGAGACCTCGAAGGCCGACGAGCGACCGCGCGTCGCCGCCGTCTTCATCAATCGCCTGCGCAAGGGCATGCGGCTCGAGACCGATCCGACGGTGCTCTACGGCATCTACGGCGGCAAGGCCTGGCTCGAGGGGCGCACCATCACCCGCGCCGACCTCGCTTCGCCCAATCCCTACAACACCTATCGCATCCAGGGTCTGCCACCGGGTCCGATCTGCAATCCCGGTCGTGCGGCGATGGAAGCGGTGGCCAATCCGTCGCGCACCAACGAGCTCTTCTTCGTCGCCGACGGCACCGGAGGCCACGCCTTCGCCGAGACGCTCGACGAGCACAATCGCAACGTCGCCCGCTGGCGCGCCATCGAACAGGGCAAGGTGCCGCCGCCGGTCGCGCCGACCCGCAACGTCACGCCGAAGCCGGGGACGTCGAAGCAGAACTGATGCCGGAGGCCGAAGGTGCCGCCGCACCCGGCCTTTCGAGACGCGCGAATTTCTCATGTGCATCGGCGGCATGAGAAATTCGCGTCAGGAATACCATCGGTTCTTTCCGATGTCCGATGTCCGATGTTACGAGCCAACCTCGCGGAGGCCGGTCCGACCGGCGCCCGCTCGCCCGCGTCGAGGATCCGCGCCCATGTCGCTCCACAGCATGACCGGTTTCTCCCGCCTCGACGGCTCCGCCTGCGGCCAGCGCTGGACCTGGGAGCTGCGCTCCGTCAACGGCAAGGGTCTCGACGTCCGCCTGCGTCTGCCGCCCGGCCTCGACCGGCTGGAGATCCCGGCCCGCAACCGCATCGCCGAGCGCCTCGCCCGCGGCAACGTCCAGGTCTCGCTGACGCTCACGCGCGAGGCCGGCGCCACCACGCTGCGCGTCAACGAGGAGGTGCTCGCCGCCGTCCTCGCGGCGATGAACCGCATCGCCGAGAAGATCGACGCCACCGCGCCGACCCTCGACGGCATCCTCGGCATCAAGGGCGTGCTCGAGACCGCCGAGGTCGAGGACGACGAGGCGACCCGCGCCGCTCTCGATGCCGCCCTGCTCGCCGGGCTCGCGACCGCCGTCGACGGCCTGATCGCCGCGCGGGCGAGCGAAGGCGCCGCCGTCGGTCGAGTACTCACCGGCCACATCGACGAGATCGAACGCCTGACCGCGGCGGCCGAGGCTTGCCCGGCGCGTACGCCGCAAGCGATCCGCGCCCGCCTCGCCGAACAGGTGGCGGCGCTGATGGATCAGGTGCCGACCCTCGATCCGCAGCGCCTGCATCAGGAGGCGGTGCTGATCGCCACCCGCGCCGACATCCGCGAAGAGCTGGATCGCCTCGTCGCCCATGTCGCCGAGGCGCGCCGGCTGATGAGCGGCGGCGGCGCCGTCGGCCGTCGCCTCGACTTCCTCGCCCAGGAGTTCAACCGCGAGGTGAACACGCTCTGCTCCAAGGCGAACGACCGCGAACTGACCACCATCGGCCTCGATCTGAAGGCGGTGGTCGATCAGTTGCGCGAGCAGATCCAGAACATCGAATGATCTCGGCCGCCGGCGAGCCGGCCCCCGCCTCGGAACGACGCCCCATGACCTCGACCTCCGCCGATGCGCCCTCAGCCTCCTCGCCGCGCGAGGCCCGCCGCGGCCTCGGGCTGATCCTCGCCTCGCCCTCCGGCGCCGGCAAGTCGACCCTGTCGCGCCAGCTCCTGCAGGTGGAGAGGGACATCACCCTGTCGGTGTCGGTGACCACCCGCGGCAAGCGCTCGAGCGAGATCGACGGCGTCCACTACCACTTCATCGACCCGCGCCGCTTCACCGCGATGCGCGACCGCGGCGAGCTGCTCGAATGGGCCGAGGTCCACGGCAATTTCTACGGCACGCCGCGCGAGCCGGTGGAGGCCGCCTTCGCCGCCGGCCGCGACGTGCTCTTCGACATCGATTGGCAGGGCACCGTTCAGGTGGTCGAGAAGCTGCCCGACGACATCGTCACCGTCTTCATCCTGCCGCCGTCGATGAAGGAACTGGCGAGCCGCCTGCACCGCCGCGCCGAGGACACCGAAGAGGTCATCGCCAAGCGCCTCGCCAACGCCCGCACCGAGATCGCCGAGTGGCACCGCTTCGAATACATCGTCGTCAACGACGACCTCGGCCGCGCCTTCGAAGAGGTCCGGGCGATCCTCAAGGCCGAGCGCCTGAAGCGCGAGCGCCGCGTCGGCCTGGTCGACTTCGTCGATGGGCTGCTGAAGGCGGAATGAGCGCCCGCGCTCATCCCGCGGCGAAGACGTTCGCCAGCCTGACGAACCCGGCCACGTCGATCTCCTCGGCCCGGGCCGTCGGCAGGAGCCCGGCCGTCTCGATCGCCGCCACGCCCTTCGGTCCGAGGCTCTTCAGCGATTGCCGCAGCATCTTGCGGCGCTGGCCGAAGGCGGCGGCGACGACGCGCTCGAGCACATCCGGATCGACCGCGGCCGGGGAGGGGCGGGGGATCAGCTTCACCACCGAGGATGTGACCTTCGGCGGCGGCGTGAACGCCTGGGGGGAGAGATCGAAGAGGATGCGGCTCTCCGCCCGCCAGCCGGCGAGCACCGCCAGTCGGCCGTAATGGTCGTCGTCCGGCGTGGCGACGATCCGCTCGGCCACCTCGCGTTGGAACATCAGTGTCGCCACCGACCACCACGGCGGCCACGGCTCGGCGCGCAGCCAGCCGACCAGCAGCGGCGTCGCCACGTTGTAGGGCAGGTTGGCGCAGAGCCGTGCCCTGTGGGTCGCCGGATCGACGCCGAGCGCCGCCGCGTCCCTCCCGACGATCGCCGCGAAGTCGACCTCCAGCGCATCGCCCTCGATCACCTCGAGCCGGCCGGGATAATACGCCGCGATCTCGGCGAGGGCGTCGAGGCAGCGCCGGTCGCGCTCGATGGCGACCACCTTGCGCGCCCCTTCGGCGAGGAGGGCGCGGGTCAGGCCGCCGGGGCCGGGACCGACCTCGATCACCAACGCGCCGTCGAGCTTGCCGCCGGAGCGGGCGATGCGGGCGGTGAGGTTGAGATCGAGCAGGAAGTTCTGGCCGAGCGCCTTCAGCGCTGTGAGGCCGTGCGCTGCGATCACCTCGCGCAGCGGCGGCAGGTCGTCGATCTGCGCCATCACGCCGCTCCGGTCATCGTGGCGGCCATCTTCAGCGCCGCGATCAGACTGCCGGGATGGGCCTTGCCCGTGCCGGCGATGTCGAAGGCGGTGCCGTGATCCGGCGAGGTGCGGACGAAGGGCAGACCGAGCGTGACGTTCACCGTCTCGTCGAAGGCGAGGGTCTTGACCGGGATCAGCGCCTGATCGTGGGTCGGGCACAGCGCCACGTCGTAGCTCGCCCGCGCCCGTGCATGGAACAGGGTGTCGGCCGGCAGCGGCCCGCGCACGTCGATCCCTTCTCCCCGGAGCATCGCGATGGCGGGACGCATCACCTCGATCTCCTCGCGTCCCATCGCTCCGTCTTCTCCGGCGTGCGGATTGAGCCCGGCGACCACCAGACGCGGCGCGGCGAGGCCGAAGCGGCGCCTGAGATCGGCATCGACGATTCGCGCCGTCTCGACGATCAGATCGGTCGAGAGGTCGCGCGTCGCGCGGGCGAGCGACACGTGGACGGTGATCGGCACGGTGCGCAGATCCGGCCCGGCGAGCATCATCACCGGCCGCCACGCCCCGCCGTCGGCCGGCACGGCGAACCGCCCGGCGAGATCGCCGAGGAATTCGGTGTGTCCGGGATGGGTGAAGCCGGCGTCGTAGAGCGCGTGTTTGTGGATCGGATTGGTGACGACCGCCGCGGCGAGGCCGAGCCGTACCTCCTCGACCGCACCGTCGATCGACGCGATCACCGCCGCCGCGTCGCCGACCGTCGGCCGCCCCGGCTCGCCGACGACCGTCCGGCCGAGATCGACCACCGGCAGCCCGGTGGCGAAGGCGGGGATCGTCTCGTCCGCCGCCACGACATGGATGGGAACATCGAGCCCGAGCAGGGCGGCGCGGCGGCGCAGAAAGGCCGGATCGCCGATCACGTGGAAGGCCGGCAGACGTTCGGTCTCCCGGCGCATCCAGGCCGCGAGCGTCACGTCGGGGCCGACGCCGGCGGGCTCGCCCATGGTGAGCGCCAAGGGGAGGGCACGGGCATCGGTCACGGACGGGACCTCGCTCACTTCTTGTATTCGATCACCGCGATGCGCCGGAGGTCGTTCATGTAGCGCCGCGAGTAGACCTCGCCTTCCTGATTGCGCAGGTCCTGTTCGACCTTCGAGCGGATCGAGAAGTCGCCGGCGACCTCGCGCTTGTCGCAGATGATCAGCATCTCGTAGCCGATCGCCGAGCGGTTCGGCTTCGACAGCTTGCCGACCTCCATCTTGGCGAGCTCTTCGCGGAAGTTCTCCGGCAGTTCGTCGGCGGTGCGCTTGCCGAGGTTCTTCACCAGCGCTTCCTTGATCGGCTTGACGATGTCGACGAGGCCGGAGCATCCCGACACCCGGCTGCGCAGCGCTTCGACCTCGCGCAGTCGCCCGGCGGCGTCGCCGCCCTTGGCCGGCACGACGAAGATCACCTGCTGGATGTTGTATTCGGCGGTGGTGCCGGACACGGCGTCCTGCACCGCCTTGCCGCCGTCCTTCTTCGACAGCGCGTCGACGACCTGACTGTCGGTGACGGCGATCTGCTTCGAGAAGCGCCCCATCACCAGCTGCTGCCAGATCATCTGGGTGCGAATGCGGTTCTTCAGCGTATCGGCCGAAATGCCCTGCGCCGCGAGACCCTGGGTGAGCTGCGCCGGGGTCGCCTTCATGCGCTGCGCGATGCCGGCGAAGGCGCCGTCGACCTGCGCCTGCGAGACGGAGATGCCGACGCGCTTGGCCTCCTGCTGCTTCAGCTTCTCCTCGACCAGTTCCTCCATCGCCGCGCGGGTGACCGAGGCGGCGGTGGTCGAGCGGTCGACGAGGCGCAGGAAGCGCGCCCGGGTGGCGATCTCGTTGGAGGTGATGGCTTCGCCGTTCACCACCACCTTGATCGACGTCTGGGCGAGGGCGCCGCCAGCCGAAACCAGAAGGGCGATCGTCGCGCCGGCGAAGAAGGTGGCGAAGGCGGTTGCCCGGTTCGGTCTCTGCATGATCCCCTCGTCCCTCCTCTCGTTCCGGCCATCGGGCCGTTTTCCGTCGCTCGTCTCGGATGATCCGGCGAGATCGACGCGTTTCTCGCTCATGTATCCGTCGAAGGCATGGCGATATCGTGGTCGCCGCCGCTTTCGCAGCCGAATCGTCGTCCCGACGCTCAGTTCGTCGTCGACAGACTGTTGGACAGCTGGCCGTCGCCCAGCGTGCGGAAGCCGAAGCGCAGATAGAAGGTCTGATCGTGCACCGAACCGACCGTCACCGGCAGGGTCGAGGTGTCGACCGCGGTGTAGGTCGCGTCGCTGTAGGACAGTGAGATCGAGAAGCTGTCGTTGTCGTAGCCGATGCCGACGCTGTTGCCCGAGATGAACTTGCTCTTCAGGTCGTAACGCAGACCGCCGTAGAGGCGCCAGTTCGTCGCCAGACGCAGATTGGCGTGGGTCTGCAATTCCGACCGGGCATCCTTCAGCGCGTTGCGGATCGCCGCGGCGCCGGCCACGCCGGCCGCATCGTAGGCGGTGAGCAGATCGTAGAGTTCGCGCGGCGTCCTCAGATAGGCCCAGCCGACGCCGGCGGTGAGCGGACCGCTGGTGCCCGTCGCCTGGATGTCGGCGCGATTGAGCGTGAAGTCGGATTGGTCGAAGCGCGTCTGCGCGCCGATGCGGAAGCCGTTGGCGCTGTCGAGCGAGACGCGCGCGACCCAATCGGAGGCGTTGGTCTCGAGACCCGATCCGTAGGCGGTGAGCGGCACCGGCCGTCCCAGCGCCGCCTGCGCCATGAGCGTCGTGTAGTCGGGATAGGCGAAGGAGTTCGCCCCGGCGAGCAGGTAGGACCTGCCGAACAGCGCCGACAGCGAGCCGCCGGCGGGGCCGTGGAACGTGTACTGGCCGCCGACGTTGAGGCGTGTGCCGCCTTCCGAACGGTCCCAGCCGGCGAACTTGTCGGGCCGGAACAGGGTGGTGTCGTCGAACACGACGCTCTGTGCGTCCTCGTTCGGCAACTTACCCATCCACTGCTCGTTCGGCCGCATCACCAACTGGGCGATCGGCGAGAACGTGTGGGCGCCGAAGCTCGTCTGCGCGATGAACGGGAAGCGGTATTCGAGGCCGATGGTCGGCGTGATCCGCGCCAGCGTTCCGTTGTTGACGAAGCCGACCAGGGTCGGGTCCGCCGACTTGTCGAAGAAGACGTCGCCGCGCAGCGAGGCGAAGGGCGTCACGACCTGACCGAGATCGTCGATGATCTCGCGCCGCCAACCGACCATGCCGGAGACGCGCGTGAACGTACCGGCGATGCCGAGCACCCGCCCGTAGGTGTCGATGTCGGTCTTGTCGCGCGTCAGGCTGGTCAGGTTGAGGTGTGCCGAGACCTCGCCGCCGGCCACCGGATGTTCCGAGACGAAATCGTAGTCGACGACCGGATGCACCACCGGCTGCTTGTCCTGCAGATCGTTGCCGGAGCCGAACAGCAGCATGTTGCCGTACTTGTCGTAGGCGAGATCGTCGTTGAACACCGAGAAGCGGTAGAGCCGGGCGTCGAAATAGTTCCTCAGCCCCTGGCCGGTGAGGAACACGGTCGAGATCGTGCGATCGGCGCTGTAGGGAATGAGGTGGTAGTCGGTGAGGAAGCGACGGTCGGAGACGAGCGTCGCGTCCCAGCCCCAGCTCCAGTTCTCGTTGATCGAGAACTTGCCGGTCGTCAGGAGCGCGCCGCGGCGCTCGCGATCACCGCTGGTGAACTTGAAGGCGCTCGGGTCGACCTGGTCGATGCCGAGGGCCCGCGCGGTCACCATGCCGGACTCGAACCGATGGCGCACCTCGAGGTCGAGCAGCACGCCCTGGCGCGACAGCGCCACCGGCGAGAAGGTTGCATCCCAATCCGAGGTCGGCGCCCAGAAGAACGGCACCTGCACGCCGAGACCGAGCTTGGCGGAGTTGATCACCCGCGGCATCAGGAAGCCGGTCTTGTGGGTCTCCGACGGATCCGGGTGCTGGAAGTAGGGCACCCAGGCGATCGGCATACCCAGCATCTCGAGGCGCGCGTCCTCGTAGTAGACGGTCTTCTCTTTCTGCTTGTGGATGATCTTCGCCGCCTTGATCTGCCAGAACGGCGGCCGGGTCGGCTCGTTCACGCAGGTCTGGCAGGCGGTGTAGACGCCCTTCTCGAAGACGGTGACGTCGCCGTCCGACCGCGTCGCGCTCTCCGCGGCGAATCGCGACCGGTCGATGGTGTCGATGCGCAGGGATTCGACGAAGCCGTCGACGAAGCCGTCGGAGACGTCGAGCTTCGGCGAAGTGAGGACGTTGCCGTCCTTGTCGACGAGCCGGGCGTCGCCTTCCGCGATCACCCGCTTGGCGGCGCGCCGGTAGATCACCTTGCGCGCCGTGAGCGTGTTGCCCTTGTAGTAGATCTGCACCCGGCCGAGCGCCGTGACGGTGTCGGCGTCGTTGTCGTAGACGACCTGATCGGCCTCCACCACCATGTGGGAGTCGCGGGTGGTCGGCTTGGTCTCGAGCGGCTTCACCGCCGCCGGGATCGCCGGCTTCACCTTCGGCGCCACCGGCTTCGACTTCTGCGTCGCCGGCTTCACCTCCTGCGTCGCGGCGGGAGCCGGCGCGGTGAGGGCCACCGCCGTTATCAGCGCCAGGGCCGTGGTGGCGAGCGAGCGGCCGCGGAACGCGCCGAGCACCGAGAATTTCGACGAAAGAGGCTTCTTCGTGGAGGTCGTCGACGGACGACCGCCACCGTTCGGCGCGCCGAGGCGGCCGTTCGAACCCGGTGAACTCTGGTCGTGCCGATCGAGGACGGCGCGGAGCATGTCTAACCGTCCTCCAGATACAGCAGAATGGTGAAACCCATCGACGATGCGACCACGGCGGGCGACCAAGCTGCCAGAGCTGGCGGGACCATTCCCGCGCCCCCGAGACCCCGCGCGACCTCTCCGACGACATAAAGCACGAAGCCCGCAGCGACGCCACCGAGAATCATCCGCCCGATGTTGCCGAAGCGGAACACTCGGAGAGAAACCGTCGCCGCGATCGCCACCATCGCCACCAGGAGCAGCGGTCGTGCCAGAAGCAATTGATATTGAAGCTCGAATTGATAGGCCGGCAATCCGGCGTTGCGCGCCGTCTCGATGAACGACGGCAGCGCCCAGAACGACAGCGTGTCGGGCTGGGCGAGGCTCTCGCCGACCTGTTCGCGCTTCAATCGGGTCGACAGTCGGTAGACGTCGAAGACCTGTGGATCGTGCCCCGAGGCATGGACTCGCGCCTTGGAGAGCCGCCATTGGCCGTCGTCGTAATCGGCGCTCTCCGCCTCGATCCGCTCGCGGAACTTGCCGACCTTGTCGAAGGCGTAGATGTCGACGTCGGTCAGATGCAGGCCGCGGTCGACGGCGCGTCCGGCGCGGATGATCGATTCCCCGTCCTCGCCGTCCTGGCGCAGCCACACCGCCTGCGCGGTGTCGAGCATCGTCTTCTTCTCGGGCCCGGCGAGCTCCGACACCATACGGTCGGAGCGCTCCTTCATCGCCGCGGCGAAGGGATTGTAGACGAGTGTCGCGAACAGCCCGAGCCCGGCCGCCACCGCCAGCGCCGGGGCGGTGAACTGCCACACCGAGATACCGGCGGCGCGCGCCACCACCAGCTCGAGCTTGCGCGACAGCGCCAGGAACGCCGTCATCGCCCCGAACAGCGTGGCGAAGGGCAGCACCTGTTCGGAGAAGGTCGGGATGCGGAAGAACGACGCTTGGAAGGCGATCCCCCAGCGGAAACTCGGCCGGTCGACGGTGGCGCGGATCATGTCGAGGAAGTCGAACATGAAGACGATGGCGAAGGCGATGCCGAAGATCGAAAGGATCGCCATCAGGATCCGCCGTCCGAAGTAGAGGCCGAGCGTCGATCCGATCATGCCGTCTCTCCCCCGTTGCCGAGGCCGAGGCGATCGCCGATGCGGCGCGCGAGGAAGCCGACGCCGTCGCCGACGAGATCGAGGAAGCGGTCGACCGGCGCCGGCAGCGACGGCGTACGGTCCCCCGCCACCAGAGCGAGACCGGCGACGATCGCGACGCCCGGCACGCCATAGAGCACGACGACGGCGAGCGACGAGGTCGCCGCCGCGCTCGACGCGGCGAAGTGGGCGCCACGCAAGGCCCCGGAGACGACGATGGTGGTCAGAATGGCGAAGCCGCGCCCCTGACGGGTGGTGCGAGCGTCGCCCAGCGCCAGGAATGCGACGAGCGCGAAGGCGAGCGGCAGCAGCGGTTGCGACAACCGGTCGTGCAGTTCGGCGCGCAGACGCCCGGCGGCGCGCTGCGCCTGCGGATCGTTCTGCCCCGCATCGCTCGACGCCTGCCACAGTTCCGCCGTCGAGCGTTCCGACGGCCGATAGGTCGGCGCCACGTTGGTCGGCGTCAGGCCCGAGAGGTCGAACGCGTAGGATTCGAAGTCGACCAGCGACAGGTTGCCGTCCTTGTTGGTGCGCCGGTGGATGACGCCGTCGCGCATCACCAGCAGCGTCTTGCCGAACATCTCGACGATCGCGGCACGCTCGGCGATGTAGGCGAAGGCGACATCGGGATCGCGGCGATCCTCGACGAAGAGACCGGCGAGCGAGCCGTCGCCGGATCGATTGCGGATGTGGAAGGTGAGGCCGCCCTCGATGTCGACGAAGCGTCCGGGCTGGACGATGTTGGCGACGAGGTCGACGTTGACCTTGGTCAGTTCGTTGCGGAGCGCCCTGAGCGCCGTCGGCGAACCCCACGAAGTGAGGACGAGCATGACCAGGGCGGTCACGCCCGCCAGCGCCAGCAGCGGTTTCAGCACGACGAAGCGCGACGCGCCCGAAGCGTTGAGCACGACCAGTTCGCTCTCCGCATTGAAGGCGTTGAGCGTCTGCACGGCGGCGATGAGCAGCGCGAAGGGCGCGATGACGATCACCAGGAAGGGCAGGGCGAGCGCGGTGATCTCGAAGAAGACGAGGAGGGCGGCGCCCTTGGCGGTGATGATGTTCATCTGGCGCAGCGCCTGGGTCACCCAGACGACGCCGGCCAGCGCCATCAGGGTGAGCAGGAACGCGCCTGCCGTACGACGGAAGATGTAACGCTCGATGAGCCGCATATCTCTTCCGTGGTCCTCCATCATGGGGTACGCGCGCCGGGCGCCGTCGTCGACGCCATGTTCGCGCGTCATCACGCCGTGATCGTGGCCTCCGGCGGGCCGGATCGATCGGCGCGTGTCATCCCATGTCCCTGGCGTTCATCCAAGCGCGGAATGCCTAATCGATCGCCAAGAAACATGGTTGACGAAAGGTTGATGCCGCGCGGACACGGACCTCGATGCGCCTCGGCGCTTGCCGTTCGCGTCGCGGCGCTCCACATTCGCCCCGACTTCTTCCGCGTGTCGCACGCCCTTCGTCCCTCCGGAGTTCCCCTCGATGCCGCAGCCCGCCGTCTCCTTCTCCAAGCTCGCCGCCCCCGACACCGGTGTCCTCGTCGTCCTCGTCGCCGAGGATCTGGCGCTGGCGCCGGCCGCGGCCGCCTTCGACGCGAAGGCCGGCGGAGTGATCGCCCGCGCCGTTCAGAAGGCCGCCTTCAAGGGCAAGCAGTTCGCCACCCTCGACGTCGTCGCCCCCGCCGGCACGGAGCTCGATCGGGTGATCGTCGTCGGCCTCGGAAAGCCGGCCGATCTGGCCGAGAAGGACTGGGCGCGCCTCGGCGGGGCGGTCACCGCCAAGCTCATCGAGGTCAAGGCGACGAACGCCACCCTCTTCGTCGAACGCGCCGACGGCACCGCGATCACCGCCGATCAGGCCGCCGAGATCGGTCTCGGCGTGCGCCTGCGCGGCTGGAGCTTCGACGCCTACAAGTCGAAGAAGAAGGACGAGGACGAGCCGAAGCCGCTGAAGCTCACCCTCGCGGTGGAAAATCCCGCCACCGCCAAGAAGGCTTGGGCGCCGCGTGAAGCGGTCGCCGACGGCGCCACCCTCACCCGCGACCTCATCTGCGAGCCGGCCAACGTGCTCGGCACCGAGGAATTCGCCAAGAAGGCCGCCAAGCTGGAGAAGCTCGGCGTCGAGATCGAGATCCTCGGCGAGAAGGAGCTGAAGAAGGCCGGCTGGAATGCCCTCCTCGGCGTCGCCCAGGGCTCGAAGCGCCCGCCGCGCGTCGTCTTCATGCGCTGGAACGGCGGCGAGAAGGGCGAGGCCCCGGTTGCCTTCGTCGGCAAGGGCGTGGTCTTCGATTCGGGCGGCATCTCGATCAAGCCCGGCGCCGGCATGGAGGACATGAAGGGCGACATGGGCGGCGCCGCGGTGGTCACCGGCCTGATGCACGCGCTGGCGGCTCGGCATGCCAAGGTCAACGTCGTCGGTGCCATCGGCCTGGTCGAGAACATGCCCGACGCCGGCGCCCAGCGCCCGGGCGACATCGTCACCTCGCTCTCCGGCCAGACCATCGAGATCATCAACACCGACGCCGAGGGCCGTCTCGTGCTCTGCGACGTGCTCTGGCACGTCAAGGAGGAGATCAAGCCGGCCTTCATCGTCGATCTGGCGACGCTGACCGGCGCCATCCTCGTCGCCCTCGGCAAGATCAACGGCGGCCTCTTCGCCAACGACGACACGCTGGCGAACCGCATCACCGCCGCCGGCCTCGCCACCGGCGAGACGGTGTGGCGCCTGCCGCTCGCTCCCGAGTACGACAAGCTGATCGACAGCACCTGGGCCGACATGAAGAACACCGGCGGTCGCGACGCCGGCTCGATCACCGCGGCGCAGTTCCTCAAGCGTTTCGTCGGCGACGTGCCCTGGGCCCATCTCGACATCGCCGGCACGGCGATGGGCTCGCCGGCGACCGAACTCAACAAGGGTTGGACGTCGGGCTGGGGCGTCCGCCTCCTCGATCGTCTGGTGGCGGATCACTACGAGACGAAGTGAGGGCCGGTCCGCGAAAGTCCTTTTCCCTCTCCCCGAGCAGGGGAGGGGGACCGGAGGCAGCGGGCATGGTCCAGGGCTGGAGCAGGTCGATTCTCTCGTCGTTCACTCCTCGGTCGTCCCCGGCGCGCGGAGCGAGGGAAGGGGACCCACCGGCCTTTCGCCACGTCGAGGCGCCGATGGATTCCCTTCCTCTCGGCTTCGCCTCGGTCGGGGATGACCCACCTCGTGTTCGTGCTCGAACAGGGGGGCATCGGTGGTCTTTCGGACGCACTCGTGACCATGTGAACGTCTCGCGAGAAGATGAGATACTCGCAGCTATGCCGAGGACCCCGTCATGACCGAAGTCCTCTTCTACCACCTCCAGACCCGCACCCTCGAGCAGGCGCTGCCCGAGCTCCTGCAGAAATGCGTCGAGCGCGGCTGGAAGACGGTGGTGCAGACCGGCTCGATCGAGCGCCGTGACGCGCTCGACGCCCATCTGTGGACCTTCTCCGAGGAGAGCTTCCTGCCCCACGGCACGAGCCGCGACGCCGACCCCGGCGAGCTCGCCATCCTACTCACCGCCGACCCGGCCGAGCCCGGCCCGGTCGATCCGCCCTTCACCGTCCGCTTCCTCGTCGACCGCGCCGTCGCCCCCGATCTCGCCGGCCTCACCCGCGCCGTCTTCGTCTTCGACGGCAACGACGACGAGGCGGTGATCGAAGCGCGTGCGAACTGGAAGACGGTCAAGGCCGCCGGCCACGACGCCACCTACTGGGTCCAGGACGAGCGCGGCCGCTGGGTGAAGAGGGCGTGATCGCGCCCCGTCTTCGCATTCCGCTCGCACAGTTCTAGGATCGTCGTTTCGGCGCTCGCCGTCGCCGGTGGACCACATGCTGCGCATGCTCCTCGCCCTCTTCGTGATGCTGGTGGTCGGTGTCTTCCTGGTGGTCGCCCACATCGCCATGATCTTCGGCATGATGGATCCGACCCTCCTGATGTCCGGATCTGCTCCGGCGGGCGGCCATATGGGGCACTGACCCGAACCCGCGCGCCCCGAAACGGCGAGAGCCGGCCTCGTGGCCGGCTCTCTGGCTTTCGATGGTTCTCGCTCGAACGGGGCGATCAGCCCTCCGGCACCAGCAGGTGTCCGCCGGCCGCCGCCTTGAGAGTCGCGATCGCGACCAAGGTGATGATCGCGCTGGCGAGCGCCAACACCGTCCAGCTCGCCACGATCATCGCCGCCGAGGGATGGGCGAGCGTGAAGGCCGAGGTCGCCACCGAGAAGGCGGCCGAGGGGAAGGTGTAGCCCCACCACGACATGGCGAAGGGGATGCGCCGGAAGATCGGCGTGATGGTGAGGAGCACCGCCGCGACGAAGGCGGCGAGGCCGTAGATCGCCGAAGGTCCCGGTCCGAACCCGCCGCTGAGGTTGGCGAGCGCGATCGAGCCCACCGCCGGCGGTGCCAGCAGGATCACCAGCGTCGGCTTCAACTTGTCCGGCATGGTCGGACCGGTGGCGATGCGGTTGATGATCGACGGCTGGATCAGCACCCACAGGAGCGCGCCGAGGCCGAACAGGCCCCAGGAGAGGTCGTGATAACCGAGCTTGGCGCCGATCACCGGGGCGAGGATGTTGCCGACCATCGGGATGAGGAGCGGCGGCGTCAGCGTCGCCGCCTCGCGCGGCGCGGTGAGGAGACCGCGCACCGTCCAGATGCCGATCGCCAGATGAACCACCACGGCGACGATCCACACACCCGAAGCGAGGCCGCGGGCGTAGGGGATCAGGCCGCCGGCGACGATCATCAGGCCGATGGTGATCGCGCCGACGAAGGCCGAGCGGATCGGATGCTTGAGGTCGCCGGCGAGCGCCTCCGGATGGCGCATGGCGCGGACGACGTGCAGCGCCAGGATCAGCAGCCACACCGCGGCGGCGAGCCCGAGCAGCCCTTCGCCGACGATCTTCGGCGCGCCGAGCGCATGACCGGCCTCGCGCCAGGCGAGACCGAGGCCGCCGATGCCCATCGGCGCGGCGAAGAGCGGCAGCGGCAGGTGAGCGAGCCCGCCCGGTCCGGCGTGCGTCGGGCCGCCGGCGGCGGCGGGAGTGGTGTTGGACATGGTCGAGGGTCCCCTGGGATCGGCCCGCATCGTCTTCCGCTGCGAACCCGACCGCAAGTCGATCGAGTGCAGGGCAGATATATTCGAGCCTTCGAATATATGGACGGTGATAGCGACTGGACCGTGCGGGGGCAAACGGCCTCGCCCTCACGATCGCGTGGGCGGGACGGGATGCCGCACCTTGCCGCGTCTCTCGCGGCTCCCACCGAACTCACGACGTTTCGACTCGTTCGAAACATCGTGAGCGAAGGCAAGCGCGAACGCGCGTCGGCCGGTCGGGCCGCAACGCACACGAATTTCGGACGAGTCCGGAATTCGTGTGCCCAGTATCAGACGTCGAGCGCGGCGCGTTCGGCTTCCTCGTGCTCGGCGGAGAGCTCGAGCCACGTCTCTTCCGTCTCGGCGAGCGCCTTCTCGGCGTCCGAGCGCGCCTTCATCAGCCGGGTGCCCTTGGCCGAATCGTGGGTGAAGAGATCGGGATCGGCGAGGTCGCCGTCGAGCTTGGCGATCTCCTTCTGCAGCTTGTCGATTCGGCTCTCGGCGTCCTTGATCTTCTTCCTGAGCGGCGCCAGCTGTTCACGCAACGCCGCAGCCGCGCGCCGCCGGTCGAGCGCCGAGACCCGTCCGGCCTCGCCGTCGTCGTCGCGCTTGTCGCTCTTCGCGGACGTCCCGCCCTCGATCACCAGCCGGCGATAGTCGTCGAGATCGCCCTCGAACTCCTTCACCGTGCCGTCGGCGACGACCAGCAGCCGATCGGCGGTCGCCTCGACCAGATGGCGGTCGTGGCTGATGACGATCACCGCGCCGGTATAGTCGTTGAGTGCCTGGACCAGCGCCTCGCGGCTGTCGATGTCGAGATGGTTGGTCGGCTCGTCGAGAATCATCAGGTTGGGGCCGTGGAAGGTGGCGATGCCGAGCAACAGCCGCGCCTTCTCGCCGCCCGAGAGGTCCGCGGCCTTCGTGTCCATGCGGCTGGTCGGCAGGCCCATCTGGGCGACGCGCGAGCGCACCTTCGCCTCCGGCGCGTCGACCATCAGCCGCGCCACGTGCTCGAACGGGCTCTCGGCGGGCCGGAGCTCGTCGAGTTGGTGCTGGGCAAAATAGGCGATCGACAGTTTGCCCGCCCGCGCCACCGTGCCGGACGCCGCCTCGAGCTTCTCGGCGATCAGCTTGGCGAAGGTCGACTTGCCGTTGCCGTTGGAACCGAGCAGCGCGATGCGATCGTCCTCGTCGATGCGCAGCCTGACCTTCCTCAGGATCGGCTTGCCCGGCTCGTAACCGACGGCGACGTCGTCGAGCGCCAGGATCGGCGGCGACAGTTTCGCCACCGGCTGCGGGAAGGCGATCGGCAGCGAGTCCTCCTGCACGATCGCCGCGATCGGCTGGAGCTTGGCCAGCGCCTTCATGCGGCTCTGCGCCTGCCGCGCCTTGGTCGCCTTGGCCTTGAAGCGATCGATGAAGGCCTGCATGTGGGCGCGCTGCGCCTCCTGCTTCTCCCGCATCTTCTGGGTGAGCAGCATCTTCTCGTGGCGCTGCCGCTCGAAGGAGGAATAGCCGCCGCGATAGGCGACGAGCTTCGTCTGATCGAGATGGACGATCATGTCGACGGCGGTGTCGAGCAGGTCGCGATCATGCGAAATGACGACGACGGTGTGCGGATAGCGGCGGATGTAGTCCTGCAGCCACAACGTCCCTTCGAGGTCGAGGTAGTTGGTCGGCTCGTCGAGGAGCAGCAGGTCCGGTTCGGAGAAGAGGACGGCCGCGAGCGCCACCCGCATCCGCCAGCCGCCGGAGAAGTCCGAACACGGCCGCGCCTGCGCCACGTGATCGAAACCGAGGCCGGAGAGGATGGTCGCCGCCCGCGCCTCGGCCGAATGGGCGTGGATGTCGGCAAGGCGAGTGTGAATCTCGGCGATGCGCGCCGCGTCGGTGGCGGTCTCTGCTTCGGCGAGAAGGCTCGCGCGTTCCTTGTCGGCGGCGAGGACGAAGTCGAGGAGCGTGATCGCCGACCCCGGCGCCTCCTGCGCCACCTGACCGATCTTCGCCGCCTTGGGCAATTGGATCGACCCGCTCTCCGCCGCCCATTCGCCGGTGACGATCTTGAAGAGCGTGGTCTTGCCCGTCCCGTTCTTGCCGACGAACCCGGCCTTGGCCCCGGTCGGAATCACCACCGACGCCCCCTCGAGGAGGGTGCGGCCGGCGATGCGGAAGGTGAGATCGGTGACGACGAGCATGGGGGCTTCTCTAGCCGAGATGGGCCGGGACGTCGACGGGAGTGGCGCATGGAAATCCGACGCGTTCGCGTGCATCATCGAGGGCGAGAACGAGAGGGCGACGGCGATGGCACGCATGATCCTGGTGAGGGCCGATTGGGATGGCGAGGCGAAGGTCTGGGTCGCCACGAGCGACGACGTGGGACTCGCCACCGAGGCCGGTACTTTCGAAGACCTGACCGCCAAGATCCCGACGATGATCGGCGATCTCCTCGAGGACGAACCGCCTCAAGGCGAAATCCTGATCGAGATCGTCGCTCATGCATCGGCTCGCGTCACGCCGCGTGCCGCATGACCGATTTCTATCCGGATCTGATTCGGCTCTTGTTGGATGGCGGGTGCGAGAAGGTCCGTCAGGGCAGGGGAGATCACGAGATCTGGCGCAGCCCGAAGTCGGCGCGGCCATTCACCGTCGACCGCTCGGTGAAGTCCCGTCACACCGCCAATGCGGTTCTGAAGCAGGCGGGTCTGCCGAAGGCATTCTGAACAGACGGGCACCGAGATCCCCATGCCGCGCGTCGTCGACCTCACTCACCCCTTGTCCCCCGCCTTCCCGACCTGGGACGGCGTGCCCGGCCTCGCGCTCGAACGCCGTGCCGAGGTCGCGACCGACGGCTATCGCCTCCATATCTGGCATCTCGACGAGCACATCGGCACCCATCTCGACGCCCCGCGCCACTACGATCCGCTGGGCCTCGACGCCGCCTCGATCCCCGACGAGGACCTCATCCTGCCGCTCGTGGTGATCGACGTCCGTGCCCGCGCGGCGCGCGATCCCGATCACGCCCTCGATCTCGCCGACATCGCCGTCCACGAATCGGCCCACGGCGTGATTCCGCCCGGCGCCTGCGTCGCCATGCTCTCCGGTTGGGGTGCGCGCGTCGCCGACGCGGGCTTCCGCAATGCCGATGCGAGCGGCGTCATGCACTTCCCCGGCTTCTCGCTCGCCGCCGCCCGCGTCCTCGCCGAGGTGCGCGACGCGAAGGCGCTCGCCGTCGACACCCTGTCGCTCGACCCCGGCGCCTCGCCCGACCTGCCGGTGCATCGCTTCTGGCTGCCCTCCGGCCGCTACGGCCTCGAATGCGTCGCCAACCTCGAGCAGGTGCCGGCGCGCGGCGCGACGATCGTCGTCGGCGCCCCGAAGATCGCCGGCGCGACCGGTGGTCCCTGCCGCCTCCTGGCGCTTCTGTGAGGTCCGCCGTGGGAGCCACCGGGAAGGCCGACCGGCGGCCCCGGTGACGCCCCGGCGTCGCCCGATTTCCGCCCCGGATCTTGCCGTTTCACCACGTCCGGAGGAGCGCCGACCCGCCGCCGTTAACCATGTCGCGGCGGGGCGGTGGTACGAATCGATACGAGGGCTGTGGACGACCTTCGGATTAACCTCTCGTAAACGGTCTTCGGGCGACATCGGACGCGTCGAGGGCGGGTTCCCGCTCCCCTCGGTCCACCAGATACCGCCCAGTACCGCCGCCGCCGGTCGCCCTTTCCGCGTGGCGCGTTCGCCCGTTGCTCGAGCCGAGGACGCCGACCCATGAGACGGACCATCGACACCCGCATTCTCGCCCTCGGCCTCGTCCTCGGCGCCGCCGTGCTCGTCCGCCCGATCGATCATGCCCGCGCCTCCGCCGATCCGGCCCGCGCCGGCGTCGACGCGTCGCGCTTCCAGGTCGAGACGACCGGCTCGATCCGTCCTGCCACAGGCATGCTGAAGCTGCGCTGATCGCGTCGGCGTGCTCGAGCCGCGCCGATCGGCGCGGACGCCGCCACCGCATCCACGACGTCCGAAGATCCGCGACCGCCGGGGGAGCCCTCGGCGGTTCGATTTTTTCGGGCTCGCCGCCTTCCACGTTGACGGCCCGGTCACCACTCCCCGCTAGGATCGACGCCGAATTCGCGAAGTGTGGAGAGGAAGCATGACGGTACTGGTGACGGGCGGCTGCGGTTACATCGGCAGCCATCTGGTCTGGGCGCTCGTCGATCGGGGCGAGAAGGTCGTGGTGCTCGACGATCTCTCCACCGGCTTCGATTGGGCGATCCCGGAAGCGGCCGAGCTGGTACGTGGCGACATCGCCGACCGCACCCTGCTCGACACGCTGCTGACGCGCGGCGACATCGACGCCATCGTCCATTTCGCCGGCTCGATCATCGTGCCGGAGAGCGTCACCGACCCGCTGAAGTACTATTGGAACAACACCGTCAAATCGCGGGAACTGATGGCCGCCGCCGTCCGCAACGGTGTGAAGAACTTCGTCTTCTCCTCGACCGCCGCGGTCTACGGCAACCCCGAGATCATTCCCGTCCCCGAGGACGTGCCGCTGCTGCCGGTCTCGCCCTACGGCTCGTCGAAGCTGATGACCGAGATCATGCTGCGCGATACCGCGGCGGCGCACGACTTCCGCTATGCGGCGCTGCGCTACTTCAACGTCGCCGGCGCCGATCCCAAGGGGCGCACCGGCCAGTCGACCAAGGGCGCCACCCACCTGATCAAGGTCGCCTGCGAAGCGCTGCTCGGCCGCCGGCCTTCGATCGAGGTCTTCGGCACCGACTACGCCACCCCCGACGGCACCGGTGTGCGCGACTACATCCACGTCACCGACCTCGCCGAGGCCCATGTCCTGGCGCTCGAATACCTGCGTTCGCAGAAGACCAGCCTCGTCGCCAACTGCGGCTACGGCCGCGGCTTCTCGGTGCTCGAGGTGCTGAAGGCGGTGGAACGGGTCGGTGGCAAGCCGCTGCCCGTCACCTACGGCCCGCGCCGCGCCGGCGACGCCGAGGCGATCGTCGCCCGCGTCGACAAGATCCACGCCCACCTCGACTGGCATCCGGCTCACGCCGACCTCGACACCATCGTCGGCCACGCGCTGGCCTGGGAAGAGGTCCTGATGCGCCGCAACCGTCTCTGAGCCGCGCCGCGCGCGCGGCGCGGCCACATCTGAAACCGAGCCGACGACGTTTCGACCTTTTCGAAACATCGTCGGCGAAGGCAAGCCCGAACGGGCGTCGGCCGGCCAGGCCGCGACGCTCATGAAACTCGGACGAGTCCGAATTTCATGAGCCCAGTATGAAACGCGCCGTACGCAGGGCGCGTCGGCTCGCCGCTCAGCCGATCCGACCCGCCGCGCGCGCCGCTTCGGGAAAAGCGGTGGCGAGAGCGTCGCGATTCGCCGCGACGACACCGCGTTCGGTGACGAGCCCGGTGACCAGCCGCGCCGGCGTGACGTCGAAGGCGTAATTCGCCACCCGCGCCCCCTCCGGGACGATTCGCACCGTCTCCACCCGCCCGTCGGCGGTCATCCCCGCCATGTGGCTGACCTCTTCGGCTCCCCTCTGCTCGATAGGGATCTCGGCGACGCCGTCTCCGACCCGGAAGTCGATGGTCGGCGAGGGCAGGGCGACGTAGAACGGCACGCCGTTGTCGTGGGCGGCGAGCGCCTTCAGATAGGTGCCGATCTTGTTGCAGACGTCGCCGTTCGCGGTGGTGCGGTCGGTGCCGACGATCACCACGTCGACCAGCCCATGTTGCATCAGATGGCCGCCGGTGTTGTCGGGGATGACGGTGTGCGGCACGCCGCGTTCGGCGAGTTCCCAGGCGGTGAGCGAGGCGCCCTGATTGCGCGGCCGTGTCTCGTCGACCCACACGTGGATCGGCAGTCCCGCCTCGTGCGCCATGTAGATCGGCGCCGTCGCCGTGCCCCAGTCGACGGTGGCGAGGCGTCCGGCGTTGCAGTGGGTGAGCACGTTGAGCCGCGCCCCCGCCGGCTTGTCGGAGAGGATGTCGCGGAAGATCTCGAGCCCGTGCCGGCCGATCGCCGCGCAGATCGCCACGTCCTCCTCGGCGATCTCGTCGGCTCGTGTGAAGGCGGCCGCGAGGCGATCGGCGGGGCCGAGCGGCGCCAGCAGGGACCTCATCTCGTCGAGTGCCCAGATCAGATTGATCGCCGTCGGCCGCGTGCGCGCGAGCCGCGTCCGGGCGGCGTCGAGCCCGGCATCCGAGGCGTCGGCGACCAGGGCCAGCGCCATGCCGTAGGCGGCGGTCGCGCCGATCAGCGGCGCGCCGCGCACCCGCATCGCTTCGATCGCCTCCGCCGCATCCTCGAGGCTTTCCAGCCGGCGCATCGCGAAGACGTGCGGAAGCAGGGTCTGATCGATGATCTCGACGCCGCCGTCGGCGCCGCGACGGATCGGCCTGACTCTCTCCTGCGTCATCGCGTTTCCCCTTCGTCTTCTCTCCGCTACACGCCATGCGGGTATTCTCTGCCCGTGACGGTGGGTGACGGTCGCCGCCGCCCGACCGCGATTCCTTTCACGCCGAGGCGCGCCTGTCGAGTTCGAGAGGGGATTCGGCCATTCGGAAGGGGCAGATCGCCGACGCATTTCGAGGCGGAAAACCGCCTGTTTTCTCACCACATGCGTCGAATTCGTCCAGTTCGAATTTCGGCGACCGAAAAACTGTGACGACAGTGCAACAGGGGACTTTCAAAGCCGCTCGTCCGAGCTCGGCGGCGGCGCTTGGCGCTTCCCAATGCCCGCGATGCGATTACTGTTCGAGCCAACGATGGTGCTCGCCACATCGCCCGATGGTTCGTTGTTCGTCACGTCGGGTGGGATAGCCGAAGGGCATCGTCCGGAAGCGAAACATCAGGGGGTTTCCCAACATGAACTTCAAGCTCGCTCTCGCCGCCGCCGCCGTGGTCGGCCTCGCCG
Source organism: Pinisolibacter sp. (assembly GCF_036782435.1). Lineage (NCBI taxonomy): Bacteria > Pseudomonadati > Pseudomonadota > Alphaproteobacteria > Hyphomicrobiales > Ancalomicrobiaceae > Pinisolibacter > Pinisolibacter sp. Next base: position 36,670 of record NZ_DAIPZB010000025.1, read on the forward strand.
GTACCGCTCAGGCCGCCGATCTCGGCAAGAAGGCCCCGGCCGCCGCGAACTACGTCAAGGTCTGCGACGCCTACGGCGAAGGCTTCTTCTACATCCCGGGTTCCGACACCTGCCTGAAGATCGGCGGCTACGTGTGGGCCCAGTACGGCGCCTACAAGGAGAGCTCCGCGTATGGTCTCGGCTACGGCACCCGCCGTGGCGAGAACGCCATCTCCACCGGCACCCGCTGGAACATCCACTTCGACGCCCGCACCAACACCGAGATGGGTCTCCTGCGCTCGTACATCGAGCTCCAGCAGACCATCGGTTCGCAGCCCTGGGCGAACGGCCTGAACGGCACCAGCCAGATCAGCCTGGAGAAGGGCTTCATCCAGTTCGCCGGCCTGACCGCCGGTCGCGCCACCTCGATGTTCGACTTCTACACCGGTGACCACCTGTCCTCGATCTTCGAGACGGCTCACTCCGACTCGATCGTCAACCTGCTCGCCTACACCTTCTCCTTCGGCAACGGCATCTCCGCCACCGCGTCGATCGAAGATCCGACCACCGGCAACGGTGCCGGCCGTCGCTGGAGCGTCGACTCCAACCCGCTGTCGCCGACGTTCAACAGCTTCGGCACCTCGCCCTATGGCGGGGTCGAGCTTCCCGACCTCGTCGCCAACGTGAACATCGCCCAGTCTTGGGGTTCGGCTCAGGTCATGGGTGTTCTCCACGAGGATCGTTCGGTGTTCCCGGCCCCGGCTCAGGCCTCGAAGATGGGCTATGCCGTCGGCGCCGGCGTGAAGATCAACCTGCCGATGCTCGGCGCGTCGGACGTGCTCGCCGTCCAGGCCGCCTATTCGAAGGGCGCGATCAGCTACGTGTCGCCCGACTGGTACGCCGGTGGCGACTTCTTCGTCGACGGTCTCGGCAACGTTCAGCAGACCCGCGCCTGGGCCGTGGCCGCCGGCCTGACCCACGGCTGGACCAAGACCGTGAGCACCTCGCTCACCGCGTCCTATGCCTCCTACGACGAGCCGACCGTCGGCGGCGTCGACTACAAGCAGTTCGACATCGGCGGCAACGTGACCTGGACCCCGGTCTCGGGCCTCAGCATCATCGGCGAAGTCGAGTACAAGGACGTCGACTTCTCGGCGGCTTCCGGCCTGGCCGATCGCGACGCGGTCGTCGGCTTCCTCCGCATCCGTCGCGACTTCTGATCGCGTCGACGATCGAGAGAATCGGAGAGGCCCGGCGGCGACGCCGGGCCTCTCTTTCTTTTCCGAGGGGCGCGCGCCTTCGAACGGAACCCGTATCGCCCACGATGATCGCGGCTGACAGCGAAGCGTGATTCTCTTTCGCGGGAGGTCCGGAGCTCTTGGTCCGGTCGTCCGAAACCGGCGTTCGCAGTGGCCGACTCGGCGACGTGGATCCAGGCGAATTTCATCTCGAGACCCACGGACGCCGCACCCGACCATGCCGGAATGCCGAGATTCGTTCGCTATTTACCGCTCGTTAACCGCGATTCCGCGGTTTTTCCTCGCTCCCCCCGCCGATCATGTGTCCTTTGCGCAACAAGGGGTCCGGAACCCGACGTGGTGGAGCCCGGCGGGGTCGAATTGCTCTTCAATCCGGCGGCGGCGTCTGTATTCTCCACTCGACCGGTGACGGAGCCGTGTCCATGAGGATCGTCCGTCGTCACGGGGCCGGGTCAGGGCCTCATCCGGTTTCTGTTGAAGACAGGGGGAACTACATGAACTTCAAGCTCGCTCTCGCGGCCGCCGCCGTCGTCGGTCTCGCCGGCACCGCCCAGGCTGCCGATCTCGCCAAGAAGGCTCCGGCCGCTGCGGACTACGTCAAGGTCTGCGACGCCTACGGCGCCGGCTTCTTCTACATCCCGGGCTCGGACACCTGCCTCAAGATCGGTGGCTACGTCCGCGTCGAACTCCGCACCGGTGACCACGACACCAACGGCGCGGCCCCGGGCGTCGGCCTCGGCTATGACCGCGGTGAGAACTACCTCAACAGCCGCGTTCGCACCCAGCTGACCTTCGACGCTCGCACCAACACCGAGATGGGTCTCCTGCGCTCGTTCATCGAGCTCTGGATCCAGAACCAGTCGGGCCAGACCGGCACCGTTTCGGTCAACATGCGTAACGCCTTCGTCCAGTTCGCTGGCCTGACCGCTGGTCGCGCCTCCTCGAACTTCGACTTCATCCAGGGCGGCTACAACATCGGCAACATCGAGCAGGACGGCTCGGATCGCCGCGTCAACCTGTTGGCCTACACCTTCTCCTTCGGTAACGGGATCTCCGCTACCCTCGGCATCGAAGATCCGACCACTGCGGATGCGGCTCTGCCGTGGGGTTGGGTGCCGGCCCGTAACGCGGCTGGTGCCATTGTCGGCATCGCTTACGATGGTAGCACCAACGTTCGCATGCCCGACTTCGTCGGCAACATCGCGATCGCCCAGTCCTGGGGCCGTGCTCAGTTGAGCGCTGCCATCCATGCCAACCGCAACGATGTCTTCTACGTCACTGCCCAGGAGAAGACGGGCTACGTGATCGGCGCTGGCGTCGAAGTCAACCTGCCGATGCTCGGTGCTGGCGACAAGATGTTCGTCCAGGGTGCCTACACCAAGGGTGCGGTCGACTACCTGCTGAACAGCACCAACACCGGTTTCGGCGTTCTTGCGCGTAACTGGGACTCGGCCACGGAGACCAACTCCAAGGCTTGGTTCGTCGCCGGTGGCCTGAACCACAACTTCTCGAAGGCCGTCGAAGCCAACCTCGGCGTGTCCTACTTCGACTACGAGGATGCGACCATCGCGGCCAACGACTACACCTCGTGGGTCATCGGCGGCGACGTCCGTTGGAAGCCGGTTGCGGGTCTCACCCTCGCTGCGGCCCTCGACTATCGCACCATCGACTACAATGCCCGTGGCGTGTCGAACGGCGACCAGTGGATGGGCACCCTGCGCGTTCAGCGCAACTTCTGATCTCGTCTGAGATCGGTAGGATTGGAACCCGGCGGGCAACCGCCGGGTTTCTTCTTTTTCGTCTCGTCCGCGAGACGTCGCCGTCGTCCTCGCGCCCGCGGGGCGGATCCCTTCGATTCCGCCGGCCGAACGGTCGGAGCTGTTCGGCGCTGCCGCGCGATGACGCCGCCGAATCGCGTCGCGCCGGCCCCTCCATCCGGGTTGATCCCTCTCCGCTCCCCGTTTCATGCTCCGACGCGGGGATTTTCCCGAGACATCGCGTCTCGGGGGTACTCCGAGCGCCGATCCTCGGTTGCCGCGGACGTCTCCTTTGTTAAGCTTCCCTCGGGTGAAGTTCACGCCGTCGCCGCCGGACGCCGTTCGGTCGGTCCGCGATGCGTGCGGTGTCGAGGGAGGGTTCGATGGGGCGCTTGTTGGATTGGGTCGTACCGACGGGAGGTGCGGCCGTGCTCCTCACCGTCGCCGGATGGCTGGTGAGTTTCGGACCGATCGCCGACGACGTTTCGGGACGAGCGGCCGAGCGGCTGAAGGCCGAGGGCCACGGCTGGGCCAAGATCGCCATCGACGGCCGCGACGTGACGCTGAGCGGCGTCGCCCCCGACGAGGCGGCCCTGCGGCTGGCGATGTCGTCCGCCGATCGCGTCTTCGGCGTCCGTGTCGTCGACTCGAAGGCGACGGTCGTGCCGCTCGCCGATCCTTATCTCTTCTCCGCGTCGCGTGACGGCGATCGCGTCACCCTCGCTGGTTCGGTGCCTTCCGAAGAGAGCCGCGCCGCGCTCGTCTCCTGGGCGAAGAAGGCGATGCCGAGTGCCACCATCGAGGACAAGCTCGTGGTCGCTCGCGGCGCTCCGTCCAATTTCGCCGCCGCCGCCGCCTTCGCCGTCGGCCAGCTCGCCGATCTGAAGAAGGGTGCGACCGAAGTGGCGCCCGCCGGCTATTCGATCTCCGGCGATCCCAAGGACCGGGCCACTTACGGGCGGCTCGAGGAGGCGCTGAAATCCGCCCTTCCGGCGGGTCTGAAGGTCGTCTCCGACAAACTCGTCGCGCCGGTGCCCTCGCCCTATCGCTTCGGTCTGGCGACCGGCGGCGGCAAGGCCACCATCGACGGCTATCTGCCCGACGCGGCGACCAAGTCGAAGGTGATCGAGGCGTTGCGCGCCCGCTTCGCCGGCGGCGTCACCGACAAGGTCGAAGTCGTGCCCGGCGCGCCGAGCGGCTTCGGCGATGCGATCCTGAAGGTCGTGCCCGGCCTCGCCCGCCTCACCGACGGCGGTTTCGAACTCTCCGGCACGTCGGTCGCGATCAAGGGCGGTGTCCTCACCGAGGCCATCGGCCGCCAGATCCTCGACAAGCTGAAGGGCCTGCTGCCGGGCGGCTTCACCCTCTCCGCCGCCACGCCGACGGTGTTGCCGCCGCCGGTTCAGGTCGATTCGGCGACCTGCCAGTCGCTCCTCGCCAAGGTCCAGACCGGCGACAAGATCTTGTTCGAAACCGGCAAGGCCAAGCTCGACGAGCGGTCGATCGCCGTCCTCGACGCCCTCGTCGGCGGGTCGCTGGCCTGCATGAGCGCCCATATCACGGTCGAGGGTCATACGGACTCCGACGGCGATTCGACCGCCAATCAGACGCTGTCTGAAGCCCGCGCCGCCGCTGTCGTCGACTACCTCGTCGCCGCGGGGATCAAGCCGGAGCGGCTGACCGCGGTCGGATTCGGCGCCACCCGCCCGGTCGCCTCGAACGACACCGCCGAAGGCAAACAGATGAATCGCCGCATCGACTTCCAGGTCGAGTGAGCGGGGGAGGCCGTCATGATCTATCTGACAACCCAGTTGTGGCCCTACATGGTCGTCGCCTTCGCCGTCGGATGTTTCGTCGGCTGGCGCCGTTGCGCGCGTTGAGAAGGAGGACGGTGCCATGTTGATGCTGACGATCGAAACCTTCCTTCTCCTGCTCCTCGCCGGCCTGCTCGGTCTGGCGGTCGGCCATCTTCTCGCCTGCGGCCGCGCCGGCGGCGGCGTCGATTGGAGCGACGACAAGCCGTGGCTGCGCGACGGCCGTGCCGTGCCGGCCGCTCCGGCTCTCCCTGCCGCACCGACACTGCTCGATGCCGGCGAACGCGCCCGCCTCGCCACGTCGCTCGCCGAAGCGAGGGCGGGCGGTGACGCGACCGATGCCCCGGCCGCCGCGCCGTCGGACGATGCCGCCGCGAAAGCCGCAGCGGAAAAGGACGCGGCCGCGAAGGCCGCTGCTTCGACCGGCGCCGCGTCGGCTGCGGCCGCGGTACCGAGCGCGGCTTCTCCCGCTTTCGATCTGCCCGCCGAGGTCGCCGCCGCTGCGATCACGCCGACGGTGGCGCCCGAGGATGCCGAGCGCGCCGCGGCCGCCGACGCCGTCGGCACCCGGCCCATGGCGATCGCCGCGCCGCTCGCCGGCAAGGCCGACAAACTGACGCTGATCAAGGGCGTCGGTCCGCAGAACGAGAAGAAACTGCACGGCCTCGGCGTCTACCACTTCGCCCAGATCGCCGCCTGGACGCCGGAGAACGCCACCTGGGCGGGCTCGTTCATGGCCTTCCCGGGCCGCATCGAACGCGAGGACTGGATCGGTCAGGCGAAACTGCTGGCGACCGGGGCGCCGTCGCCGAGTTCCTCTGCGGACGACGAGGCGGCGAAGGCCGACGCCGAAGCCGCAGCGGCGAAGGCGGAAGCCGAGAAGGCCGCCGCGGAGAAAGCTGCCGCCGAAGCTGCGGCGGCGAAGGCGGAAGCCGAGAAGGTCGCCGCCGAGAAAGCCGCGGCGGAAGCGGCGTCTGCGCCGGAGGCCACGTCCGCCTACGCTCTGCCGGCCGAGATGGCCGCGGCGGCGGTCACTCCGACGGTGGCGCCCGAGGATGCCGAGCGCGCCGCCGCCGCCGATGCGGTCGGCACCCGGCCGTTGGCGCTCGCCGCGCCGATCGGCGGCAAAGCCGACGATCTGAAGCGCATCCGCGGCATCGGTCCCGCCAACGAGAAGAAGCTCGCCGGTCTCGGCGTCTATCACTTCTCGCAGATCGCCGCCTGGACTGAGGAGAACGCCAAATGGGCGGGTTCCTTCATGGCTTTCCCGGGCCGCATCGAGCGCGAGGAATGGATCGCTCAGGCCAAGATCCTGGCGACCGGGGCGGAGACCGCCTTCTCCAAGCGGGTCGACGCCGGCGAGGTGCCGTCCAGCCAGTGATCTCAGGCGGTGATCGAGGCGTCGACGGACCCGCGATGAAGATCGGAAGAGGGGCGGCGGCGCAATCCGCCGCCCTTTCGCGTTCTCGACGGGCGATCCGGCCTCGCGGTGTCGGACCACCGCGAGCGGCGCCATCCCTCCGGGACGGTCTCCGGGCGGTTTCGCCCGCCCCCCGTCGGCATGACCTCACGCCCCGGTGCGATCGAGGAAGTCGACGATCGCATCGAGGGTCGCGGCGTCTTCGAGCAGCGGTGCGTGACCCTGATCGGCCACCTCGACCAGCTCGAGCCCGGGGTGCCGCTCCGCCATCTTCGCCACCGTCTCCACCGACAGGAGGTCGGAGAGCGCGCCGCGCAACACCATGACCGGCGCATCCGCCAACGTGTCGAAGGCCGGCCAGAGATCGGGCATCGGCGTCTCCGGCGTGATCGCCTCCAGCGTCTCGGCGAGGCGCGGATCGTAGTCGAGCGCCGGTCGTCCGCCGACGTCCCGGTGGAGGCGTCGGGCGAAGCGCTGCCAGCCGGCGTCGTCGAGCGCGGGGAACTCGCCCCGGTTGGCGAGCTTCATCGCCGCCACGACGTCGTTCCAGGAGAAGCTGTCCGGGATGGGCCGGCCGACGTAACCCTTGATCCGCATCAGGCCGGCGAGATCGACCTCGGCGCCGATGTCGTTGATGATCGCCGCTTCGACCAAGCCCGGGGCCACGGCGCCGGCGATCATCGTGACGATGCCGCCCCGCGACGTACCGAAGGCGGTGATCTTGTCTATGCCGAGGAGGGAGAGACCGAGGCGCGTGTCGGCGAGTTCCTGGACGACGTTGTAGTGCGTCGGATCGCCGTCGTACTGCGAGGCGCCGCGGCCGCGGAACTCGAAGGTCACCACCCGCCGTGGCGGGCTCGCGGCCCATCCGCCGACGAGCCGCGCCGCCACCGGTTCGAAATCGCGCGAATTGCGGGTGAGCCCCGGCAGGCAGACGACCGGCCGGCGATCCGTCGGCCCGAGTGCCGCGTAGTCGCGACCGGCGAGCACCAGCCCGTCGGCCGAGAAGAAGCGGAACGGACGAAAGACCGTTCCGAGCACGTCGATCGTTTCGGGTCCGAAGGCGACGCCGTGCGGCGGGGCGAGGGGAAAGGGCGCGTCCAAGGGGCAACTCCGTCGGCGAGGGCGATGCCGAGCCTCGTCGTTCCACCGTCACCGCGCAAGCCTCCGAAGGACGAAGCCACGAAAAAGGGGCGTCCGGGCGCCCCTTCGCGTCGATCGGATCTTCGAGGTCTAACGAACCCACGACGTTTCGACCCGTTCGAAACGTCGTGAGCCCAGTATCAGTTGCCGCCGAAGATCAGCGAACCGATGCCGCTCGGCCGCGGGGTCGGTACCGACCCGGTCGTCGTCGCCGAGCGCGCGCCGATGCCGCGTTTCAGGTCCTCGGCGATCTCGAGCTTTCGGCCTTCGAGGCGGAAGCGATAGACCTGCAGGTTCTCGAAGACGCGCTGCACGTAATTGCGCGTCTCGGAGAAGGGGATGCGCTCCATCCAGTCGACGATGTCGACCTGACCGGTGCGCGGATCGCCATAGGCCTGCACCCAATCGCGGATGCGTCCGGGACCGGCGTTGTAGCCGGCGATCGCCATGACGTAGTTGCCGTCGTAATTGTCCACGAGCCGCGCCACATAGGCCGAACCGAGGCGGATGTTGTAGGCCGGATCGTTGCGCCAGGCGTTGCGGTCGTAGGCGATCTTGAGGTATTTCGCCGCGTCGCGACCGGTGTCCGGCATCACCTGGAAGATGCCCGTGGCGCCGGCCGAGGAGACGACCGACTGGTTGAACTCGCTCTCCTGGCGCATGATGGCGAAGGCGAGCGCCGTCTCGAGGCCCGAGGTGTCGACCTTCGGCGACACGCCGATCGGCCAAGCCATCGCCTGCATGTCCATGCCGCGCTGAGCGCCCGCTTTGCCGGCGGTGACGGCGAGATGGGTCCAGCCCTGCTTCTCCGCCATCTCGATCACAGCGGCGATCTGCCCGGCGGTCGGCAGCGTTTCGGCCATGTGCCTGTAGAAGATCGAGGCGAGATCCCGGCGGCCGAGCTTGCCGATCCGTTGCGCCGCCTCGAAACGATCGTCGCGTTCCATCGCCGCGCGGTCGGAGGCCGTCGGCGAGACGTTGCGCGAGATGCCGAGATCGCGCATGCCGAGTTTGGCGCGGGCCATCTGGCCGTAGAAGGTGAAGCCGTACTGCGCCGCCTTCTGATAATAGCCGTCGGCCGATCCGCCGCCGCCGGCCTCGGCCGCGCGTCCCATCCAATAATAGGCACGGGCGCGGCTGACCGGCTTGGAGCTGTCCTCGGCCACCGCGGCGAAGTGCTTCAGCGCCGTCGAGGCGTTGCCGAGGAAGCGCAGCGAATACCAGCCGGCGTGGAAGTCGGCCTCCGCCTGATTGGCCGAGGACGACCCGGTGTGTCCGGCGACCACCCGATAGGCGGTCTTGGCGTCGCCCATGTCGAGGAGCTTGCGGCTGACGATCCGCTTCTCCTCCCACCACTCGTCGGGTCGGCCCATCGCCCGCGGATCCTTCGGCGCGCGGATCAGCAGGTCCGCCGCCTCCTTCCAGCGGTCGGCGCGCCGCGCATACTGGGCGCGCGCGAACTGATAGATCGGATCGTCCTTGAGCGATCCCGGCACCGCGTCGAGGAGCGAGCCGGCGTTGCCCTGCTTCTTCTCCACCGCCTGCGCCGCCTTGGCGAGAGTCTGATAGCCGCTGCCGAGCTTGCCGGCGGCGCGTTGCGCCTCGCTCGAATGGCCCTTCATCACCAGGAGATCGAAACGCGCCTTGTAGTCGGCCGGGCCGAGCAGCGCGCCGAACTCGCCCTCGAGGATGCTCGCCTCGTCGGATCCGAGCTTGTCGTCGCGATAGGCGTAGCGCACCCACTGCTTGGCGTCGTCCTTGCGGCCCTTCTGGACCAGGGCACGGGCGAGCATGATGCGGCCGCGGTTGGAATAGGGGCGCGACCCCTGGAAAGCGCCGATGACGTCGTCGGCCGACGGATTCTCCTTCTCCAGCGCCTGTTCGGCGCGGCGGCGGAAGAATTCCGGATCCGGCCACGTCGGATTGGCGATGGCGAAACGGGTGATCGCCGCCGACGGCAGACCCGAGCCGAGGCGGATCAGATACCAGTCGACGATCTTCTGATCGATGCGATCGAGGTTGTCGCGCATGGCGTTGACACCGGCCACGTCGCCGCGCGACGCGATCTCGATGGCGCGGGCGAGATCGCCGGCCGCGGCCGGAATCGTCGAGACGAGGACCGTCACCACGGTCGCCACCGGCGCCAGGGTGCGGAACAGTCGTCGGGTCGTCGCGAGCATCACCGTCTCCTCGAAGCGCTCCGGCTTTCTCGCCATTCCCCGATCGACGCGTCGATCGGAAACGGCGACGGCCTCCGCGCGCTCGGGCTGCGGGAGGTGGGCCGGGTCGATCCTCGACCCTAGGTCCCCCATGATGAACAATTCCTTACGATCCGGCGTTCGGCCGGATCGGCAGCCACGCACCGCTTGCCGTCGCGCGGACGTGGGACTATTGTCGCCGCCCGCTCGTGCGCACGGTCTTCATCGTGACCGCGACGGGAATATGCGCCGTTTCACACGGTTTTTCCAGGCTCCGAAGGGGTTCCACGATGTTCAAGGGCTCGATCACCGCACTCGTCACGCCGTTCTCGAACGGGCGCGTCGACGAGAAAGCCCTGCAGGACTTCGTCGCCTGGCAGATCGCGGAAGGCTCGAACGGCGTCGTGCCCTGCGGCACCACCGGCGAGAGCCCGACCCTGTCGCACGCCGAGCACAAGCGCGTGGTGGAATTGACGATCGAAGTCGCCAAGGGCAAGGTCCCGGTCATCGCCGGCGCCGGCTCCAACAACACGGCCGAAGCGATCGATCTCGCCACCCACGCCGAGAAGGCCGGGGCCGATGCGGTCCTGGTCGTCGCGCCCTATTACAACAAGCCCTCGCAGGAGGGGCTCTATCGCCACTTCATGGCGATCGACGGGGCGATCGGCATCCCGATCATCATCTACAACATCCCGCCGCGTTCGGTGGTCGACATCTCGGTGGAGACCATGGACCGGATGTTCCGTGACGGCCGCAACATCAAGGGCGTGAAGGATGCGACCGGCAATCTCGCCCGTCCGGCGCTGCAGCGCATGAAGTCGGGTCCGGAGTTCCTCCAGCTCTCCGGCGAAGACGGCACCGCTCTCGGCTTCAACGCCCAGGGCGGGGTGGGGTGCATCTCGGTCACCGCCAACGTCGCGCCGCGTCTGTGCGCGGAGTTCCAGGCGGCGATGGCGGCGGGCGACTACGCCAAGGCGCTCGAGTACCAGGATCGCCTGATGCCGCTGCATCGCGCGCTCTTCCTCGAGCCCAACCCGGCCGGCCCGAAGTACATCGCGTCGCGTCTGAACAAGATGGCGAACGAGCTGCGCCTGCCGCTGGTCGAGGCCTCCGAGGGCGTCCGCGCCGAACTCGAAGCGGCGGCCAAGCACGCCGGCATTCTCTGAGAGGTGAGATCCGATGTCCGCCGGAAAAGGCGGCGGGCATCGGCTCGCCGCCGAGAACCGTAAAGCGCGCTTCTCCTACCACATCATCGACACCTGGGAGGCCGGCATCGTCCTGACCGGCACCGAGATCAAGTCGTTGCGTGGTGGTCGCGCCAACATCACCGACGCCTATGCCGCGCCCTACGGCACGGATCTGGTGCTCTACAACGCCTATATTCCCGAATACCTCCAGGCCAATCGCTTCAATCACGAGACCCGCCGCCCGCGTCGCCTGCTCCTGCACCGCAAGGAGATCAATAAGCTGATGGGCGCGGTCGAGCGCGAGGGTCTGACCATCGTGCCGCTCGACATCCACTTCAACGACAAGGGCCGCGCCAAGGTCCAACTCGCCCTCGCCAAGGGCAAGAACGTCGCCGACAAGCGCGAAACCGAGAAAGAGCGCGAGTGGAACCGCGAGAAGTCGCGGCTGATGAAGTATCGGGAGTGATACCATCGGTCATTGGAAATGACCGATGGTATTCTTGACGCGAATTTCTCATGCCTCTGACGCAAATGAGAAATTCGCGTGTGTTCGAAGGCCGGGTGCGTCAGCACCTTCGGCCTTTGGTATGAGCGGGACGTTCATCGCGGAGGGAACAGGACGGTAGGGTGCAGAGAGCCGAAGGCGAATTGCACCGTTCGCCCTCGTCGACCTCCGTGAGATCCTCGGACGCAGCCGGTGCAGTTCGCTCCGCTCTCTGCACACTGCGAACCGGGATCGACCACCGGCGTCGTCACCTCAGTTCAGCGCCGAGACGAAGGTGGTGAGGATCCAGCCCGCCGGACGCTTCTCGAAACACAGGCCCCAGGGCATCGGGTCGCCGACCTTGTCCGCCGCAACCCAGCCGATCGCGCCGTCGGGCAGGACGATGCCGGAAAAGCCGTTCTCCTCGTCGACCTGGAACGAGCGATAGAGAACGCCCGGCGTCACCGTCGCAACGACCTTCGCCGCGCCGTCGGCCGCCGCCCGCGCCGCCACCTTCGCGGTGACGAAGACGCCGCGTTCGCCGTCGAGACCGGCCTTCTTCGCCGCCTCGGCGTCCCAGCGCGCGCCGCGCGAGGTGCACCAGGCCCGCGGCACCAGCGGATCACGCCCCCATTTCGCCGACGCCAGCACTTCGCCGATGGTTCGCATCGCCTGATCGACCCGCATCTTCGTCTGGTCGACCGGCGTCCCGCCCGGGCCGACCATGTCGCCTTCCATGTAGTTGCCGCCGATCTCGGCGAGCGCCGCCGAGCCGTCGGTGAACGGCCCCGTCTTCTCGATCCGGCGCGCCACCCCGAGGGTGATACCCGAGGAGATGATCGTCGGCCGGTCGGCCATGAAGGCGAAGACCTCGTCGGCCGAGCCCGCTTCGGCCGCCACCGCGAGCGCTTTCGCCCGTTCGAGGACCTCGGCCGGCGGTGGTCCGCCCGCGCCGATCTCCGCCGGCAGCCGCCGATAGGGCTTCTCCTTCGCCGTCGCGGAGGTCGCGGCGACGAGCGGCAGGGCGAGGAGAACGGCGAAGCGCAGCGCGAGCGATGTCATCGAGGGATCCGAAAGGGGAGGGCGCGAACGACGCCACGACGATGCCGCGTCGGCGCGCGTCCCACAACCCTGCGAACCATGACGAATGCCGTCATCTCGTCCGTGCGCCGGTCCGACCCATCGCCTCGGCGATCCCGTCGAAGACGGCGCGGAACATCTCGCGCGTCAACCGGCCGGTGTTCGTGTTGTAACGCGAGCAATGGTAGCTGTCGTGGAGCCGCAAGCCGTTCTTCAGCCGATGCACCGCGCCGTGGGCGAAGGGATGGTCGCCGAGCTTCTCGCCGACGGTCCTGAGGAACGTCTCGTGCGCCACCCGCCCGAGTGCCAGTACGTCGCCGAGCCCGGGATGCGCCGCCAACGTCGCGGTGAGGTACGGCCGGCAGGCGTGAATCTCGGAAGGCGTCGGCTTGTTCTCCGGCGGCACGCACCGCACCGCGTTGGTGATCATCGCCCCGACGAGCTCGAGCCCGTCCTGCGGATCGGCCCGGAAGGTGCCGCGCGAGAAACCGTAGTCGGCGAGCGTCTCGTAGAGGAGGTCGCCGGCATAGTCGCCGGTGAAGGGCCGCCCGGTGCGGTTGGCGCCGCGCAGGCCCGGCGCCAGTCCGACCACCAGCAGGCGCGGCGCTTCGCCCCGGAAGCTCGGCACCGGCGCGTTGAACCATCCCGGTTCCTTCCCCCGCCATTCCTCGCGGAAGGCGACGAGGCGCGGACAGGTCGGACAGTCGCGCGTGGGATCGAGCGGCGGGCGGGAAGGGGGCATGGGGAACCTCGTCGGCGGACGGACGGTGCGGGCCGAGGGATTCGGCGTCCGGCGATCATGGCGAGCCCGCGCCGGCTCGTCGATCCCGCCGCGCCGTCCCGGTCCCGGATACCCCGGCCCCTGAAACGCCCGACGCGCGGTCTCCCCTTCGGGCGACCGCGCGTCGTGTGCTCGGATCGAACTTCGCGCGGTCTCCCCTTCGGGCGACCGCGCGTCGTGTGCTCGGATCGTGCGGCGAGGCTCACGCCTCGTCGTAGTCCTCGTCGTCGCGCTCGACCTGCCGACGCTGCGCCTCGCGCTCGGCCATGCGGGCCATGCGCTCGGCCGGGTCGCGACCGATTCGGTTCTGCAGGTTCGCCAGATCGATGAAATGATCGGCCTGACGACGCAGATCGTCGGCGATCATCGGCGGCTGGGTCTGCAGCGTCGAAATGACGGAGACCTTCTTGCCCTTGCGCTGCACCGCCTCGACCAGGCGCCGATAGTCGCCGTCGCCGGAGAACAACACCATGTGGTCGATGTGGTCGGCCATCTCCATGGCGTCGACCGCCAGTTCGATGTCCATGTTGGCCTTGATCTTCCGACGCCCGGAAGCGTCGTAGAATTCCTTCGTCGGCTTGGTGACGACCTTGTAGCCGTTGTAGTCGAGCCAGTCGATGAGGGGCCGAATCGAAGAATATTCTTGATCTTCGATCAGGGCAGTATAGTAGAACGCCCGAAGAAGGTAGCTCGTCGACTTGAATTCGGTCAATAACCGCTTGTAGTCGATGTCGAAGCCGAGTGCCTTCGAAGTGGCGTAGAGGTTCGCGCCGTCGATGAACAGCGCGATCTTTTCGCGAGGATCGAACATGTTCCTATGATCTTCCCAATCAGGAGTCTTCGGATGCCTCGATGCCTAGTCTTCTCAAATCAAGCATTCGAGGCCCGGTAGTCGCGTCAACGGCTCGATTGTTCTTGCTTCTTCGCCCGACGAGAAAAAAAACTCGTTTTCCACCGACGCGAACGTCACCCTACAGCAGTTGGCGTCCGAGTGCCAGCATTTCTCGCGCGCAGTACCGGATTCGTGAAAGCCGGAGACTGTCCCGAGGTGAGGTCCCGCCCGAACCTTTGCCTCCCACGGCGGCAGGTTGCAGACCTGCCGGCCGCGACCCGCGATGATCGCGGCGGCGACGTGGGCGACGTTGCTTTTCCGCCCGTCTCGACGTATGTCTCCGCTTTCGAAGATCTCCCGAGGAGTTGGACAGAATGGCCCGCGTCACCGTCGAAGACTGCATCGACAAGGTGGAGAACCGATTCGAGCTCGTGCTTCTGGCGAGCCATCGCGCCCGGATGATCTCGTCCGGTTCGCCGATCACCATCGATCGCGACAACGACAAGAACCCGGTCGTCGCGCTGCGTGAGATCGCCGACGAGACCATCAGCCCGGACGACCTGCAGGAAGAGTTCATCCACTCGCTGCAGAAGTTCGTCGAGGTCGACGAGCCCGAGCCGGAGACCGTTCCGATGGTGCCGGTCGCCTCGGCCTCCGACGACGGCGACGAGATGCAGTTCGACCGCATGTCGGAAGAAGAACTGCTGCGCGGCCTCGAGGGCCTCGTGCCGCCGGACAAGGAAGAAGAGGACTGAGCCGAGGGCTCGTCCCGCGCGACGAGCGACGTCGCGCCGCACCCTGTTCCGCGCCCGCTTCGGCGGGCGTCGGCATTTTGGAGGGGTGCGGAAGTCGTTCGAAGCCTTGGGTTTTCCACGCCCCATCTGCTACCATGACAGTTCCCGCGTCGTTCAGGGCCGACGAGGGTGCGTGACGGAGGACCGATCCCCGGATGATGCGGCAATACGAACTCGTGGAACTGGTTCGGCGCTACAATCCGAACGTCGACGAGGCTCTTCTCGACAAGGCCTACGTCTACGGGATGATGAAGCACGGGCCGCAGAAGCGAGCCTCCGGCGACCCCTACTTCTCCCATCCGCTCGAGGTCGCGGCGATCCTCACCGACATGCGCGTCGACGACGCCACCGTCGCCGTCGCCCTGCTGCACGACACCATCGAGGACACCGACGCCACCCGTGACGAGATCGACGCCAAGTTCGGCACCGAGATCGGCGAACTGGTGGAGAGCCTGACCAAACTCGAGAAGCTCGACTTCGTCTCCAAGAAGACCGAGCAGGCGGAGAACTTCCGCCGCCTGTTGCTCGCGGTCGCCGCCGACGTGCGGGTGCTGCTGGTCAAGCTCGCCGACCGCCTCCACAACATGCGCACCCTCCAGTTCATGCGCGAGGACAAGCGCCTGCGCATCGCCGAGGAGACGATGGAGATCTATGCGCCGCTCGCCGGGCGCATGGGTATGCAGTGGATGCGCGAGGAACTGGAGGACCTCTCCTTCCGCACGCTCCAGCCGGAGGCCTACCAGTCGATCTGCGGCCGCCTGACCGCGCTGCGCGAGGAGAACAAGAACCTCATTCCGGCGATCGAACAGGCGCTGACCGAAAAGCTGTCGTCGAACGGTATCGCCGCCACGGTGAAGGGCCGCGAGAAGAAGCCCTATTCGATCTTCACCAAGGTTCAGAGGAAGAGCCTCTCCTTCGAACAGCTCTCCGACATCTTCGGCTTTCGCATCGTCGTCGACACGATCGAGAACTGCTACCGCGCCCTCGGCATCGTCCACACCACCTGGTCGATGGTGCCGGGACGGTTCAAGGACTACATCTCGACGCCGAAGCAGAACGATTACCGCTCGATCCACACCACCGTGGTCGGCCCCGGGCGTCAGCGCGTCGAATTGCAGATCCGCACCGAGGAGATGCACCGCTTCGCCGAGTTCGGCATCGCCGCGCACGCCCTCTACAAGGACGGCGATCGCACCGTCGGCGGCCGCAACATCCAGAAGCTCTCGGAGGCCTCGGGCGCCTACGCCTGGCTGCGCGAGACCATCCAGCGCCTCAACGATCCCAACCTCGCGCCCGAGGAGTTCCTCGAGAACACCCGGCTCGAGCTGTTCCAGGATCAGGTCTTCTGCTTCACACCCAAGGGCAAGATCATCGCCCTGCCGCGCGGCGCCACCCCGATCGACTTCGCCTATGCGGTCCACACCGACGTCGGCAACACCTGCGTCGGCGCCAAGATCAACGGCCGCATCAAGCCGGTGATGACCGAACTGGCGAACGGCGACGAGGTCGAGATCATCCGCTCCAAGGCGCAGGTGCCGCCCGCCGCCTGGGAGCAGATCGCGGTGACCGGCAAGGCGCGCGCCTCCATCCGCCGCGCCACCCGCGACGCGGTGAGGAAGCAGTTCGGCGGTCTCGGCCGCCAGATCCTGGAGCGCGCCTTCGAACGCGCCGGTCGCGACTTCTCCGATCCGGCGCTCGCCGACGCCATCCATCGCCTCGGCCATTCCTCGGTCAACGAGGTGCTCGCCGCCGTCGGCCGCGGCGAGATCGCCTCCGACAGCGTGTTGAAGGCGGTCCACCCCGACCTCGAGGACAAGCGCGGCCAGCCGCCGAAGCCGACCCCGGGCGACGGCTGGTTCGAAGCCGGCGCCTCGAGTGTGATGAAGTTCCGCGTCCCCGACGGCGGCGCCGACGATCGCACCGCGATCCCGATCCGCGGCCTCTCCGGCGACCTGCCGGTGCACTTCGCTCCCGAGGGCGGGGCGGTGCCGGGCGACCGCATCGTCGGCATCCTCACCCCCGGCGAGGGCATCACCATCTACCCGATCCAGTCGCCGGCACTGAAGCAGTTCGACGACGAGCCGTCGCGCTGGCTCGACGTGCGCTGGGACATCGACCCGGCCGCGCCGTCACGCTTCCCGGCGCGCATCTCGCTGTCGTCCGTGAACGAGCCCGGCTCGCTCGCCCAGATCGCTCAGGTGATCGCCGAGAACGACGGCAACATCGACAACATCAAGATGATCCCCAAGGCCGCCGACTTCCACGAGATCCTCATCGACCTCGAAGTCTGGGACCTCAAGCACCTCACCCGCATCCTCCAGCAGCTGCGGTCCAAGCCGATCATCGCCTCGGCGACGCGGGTGAACGGGTGAGTGGCGGTTCGATCTCGCGCCCGAGCGCGAGATCGAGCGAAGTCGTCCGGTGGACGATTTCGAGCCGCGAACGCCCGCCGCCCATGGCGGCGGGCCGGAGTAGGAGGGGTCCGGTAGACATCAGTGGGAAGGGGTGCCCGGAACGTAGGTGAACTTGTTCAGAGCGCTGTGATCACGTCAGTTCGAATAGCCGAGTGCCAGTGCTTTCACTATTGCGCAAGATCACGACGTGCTCGGGTTCGGAAACGAACCATGCGAAGCTCCCCCAAGCGAGTTGTGCGACCGTCTTCTTGAAGCCTGCGGATTGGCGATCGTGATACGCGGTCAGAAATGCCACCTGCTTCCGTTCGAAGCCCGCTGCGTCCGTCAGCTTGTAGATTGCATCTTGGCGTTGCGACGTGATCGCTCCGTCTGTCGCCACGACTTCGACGAAGACAAGAAGAGGATCGGCCGGCCCCAGATCGGCAAGAATGAGATCGGGGAGATTCTTATCGACCTCGATCTTGAGCCCGACCGCAGTGGCGATCCTGTCGTCACGCATGACGACTTTATTGCCACTTTCACTGAGCCAGAGAACGGCGGGGATTTGAAGGAAGCGCTTTGCGAAAACCTCGATGACACCCCGAGAAATGACCGAACTCGGCCCGGGCGCGAGTTGTCGCGTCTCGCCATTGGGGAAAGTGACGAGCATGCCGCTGCTGCCGGACGCTGCACCCGCTCGCATGATCGTCACGCGTGCCAATGCACTCTTGCTCAGATGGACATTCTGGAAATGCCCAATCGCATCTCCTAGTGCCTCTCCGAAGAGCGCCGGGTCGAATAATTTGGCGAAGTCCGTCTTCAGCGCGTAGCGGGGTAGGCCCGAAGTCGTCGGGAGGTCTTCTCGGCGGAGGATGGCTCCTATGGCGACCAATCCGTCTCGCAACGTTTCGTCACGAATGGGCTCGCGCGTGTTGTCGGCATACCATCGTGTGCCGACAACGTGCCCATTTCGCTTCATGACCTCGGCGGCATAATTCTCCCGATCATCGTTTGCCGCCTTCATCGCCTGCTCGGCGGTCATGCGATAGACATGCACCGGCCCGAGGTACCGATCCATGCCTTCGACAGCGCCGATATAGAGTGCGACGAACACGGTGCTCGCGGCCAACTCGCGGATGCAATAGTTCCGATTGGGCGTCCCTTCAGGAAAAATCAGCGGCAAGCGTTCTGCGACGAGCTCTCTTGAAACATAGGCAGGAAATAAGCCCATTATCATTCCTCACCGTAAAGGCGAGCACATTCGGCATCGATGCGTTCACGGCTGGCTCCCTGCTGCACGAGCCGAACAAGCAATGTCAGCGCCTCGACGTCGGGGAGCGGCAGCGAACACAGTTCGAAAGCTGAGACGGCAACGCTGCCACTCATGCATCTGAACAGATCGTCGACTACGCGGCTGTTCAGCAGGGCGGCCACGACGGCTGCAGACACTTTAGGATGCCCATTGGGACGAACCATGTTGAGATGGTTCTCGACGACGACTCCCCCGTGTTCCACAACGAATGAGCCGGGCATTTCGGCTGCGATCAACCTCCGCGCCTGCTCCTTGGCGGTCGTTCGCTGAACGAGCACACAGGGTTGTTCCACGAGCAGCCAATCGTCGCCGGGCTCTAGCTTGAAATAAGGTGCGTGGTTCTTCTTTTGGGCTCTAAAGACGAACCGACCGTCTGATGTCACCGCCTCGGCCCAGATCAGAGGATGAACGCGCCGACCGCCGGCCTTCGGACGCAACTGGGTCTTGAAGCGGTTCCAGACCAACGGACCTGTCGAAACCGAGTAACCCCAATCCGCCAATCGAGCCGCCATCGTTTCGGCGCGGGCGATCAGATGCCCATGCGCCGGTTCGCGAGGGGCAAGCCAAGGTGAGTACGGTCCGGCAGGCAAGCCGACCATCCCATTGCGCGTCACACGCGCCTCTCGCTCGCTGTCGACATGCAGATAGTGGATTTGAACGCGACGCAGGTCTCCACCCACCCGGTAGACAGCAAGCATCGTCTCTTGCAGGACATCTTCGAAGACGCCGCGGCGCGCATGGACGAAATCCATCGCGATAGGAGGCGCTTCGCGGGCGAGAAGGGCGCGCAACGACGCGTAGTATTGCCCGGCCAGGAAGCTCGCAGGCGTCAAATAGGCGACTAGCCCACCAGGCTTTGCCCAGCGAAGCGCGATATCGGTGAAGACGCCATAGAGGTTGGCGTGACCATAGAGGCTACGCGCATACCGACCGCGTTGCTCGCCCGTGAGTGTTACTCGCCCATAGGGGGGGTTGCCGACGACCAGATCGAAGTTCGCTTCCGGAGCTTCGTCGAGCGTATCGCAGCATCGAACCATCCGTGGGACCGGACGACCCACGGCCGTTGCCAGATCCGCAAGCACGATTTCCAATGCAGCCTGAGCCAAACCGGCGGCATGGGGATCGAGTTCCAGGCCGAGGAGGCGTGAACCGATCTGGCTCAGCACGAAATTCGGATCGACCCCCGCCATCGCTTCGCGCATGCGCAGCGCAGAATGGATGAGGAAAGCCCCTCCTCCCGCCGCAGGATCGAGAATTCTTACGGTGTTCCAACTGAGACCGGCTTCGCCAGCTTGATCCAAGAGGCGGGAACACAGCACGGGCGGGGTATAGAATGCCCCCAGCGCGCTGCGATCTTTCGCAGTCAGCAGCACGGGGTAGAGGCTCGTCACGAAATGCAACGCCTCGATTATCGGCAGTCTGGAAGCCTCATCTCCGATGCTCTCGGCCAAGCGTTGCGCGGCGGTGTCGAGGCGACCGAAGGGCACTGCAACTGGACGGCTCAGAAGATGATTGGGCGCGATCTTCACAGAAAGACGTTCGATCGCATGGCGCGCGAAAAGCGCAGCAAGATCCGTTCTTCTCGTTTCGGGAAACGCTGCCGCCCATGCGCGCGCCAAAATGCGCGCGCGCGATAACTCGAGACGCGTCGCAGTGAGCTCAACAACCTCCTCAACCCCGCCTCGAGAGGCCGTTGCTGAAGGCGTTCCGAGCTTGGTCAAATCAACCTCCAATCATTTGTATTTACACATACTTTCTAAAATGTTCTCGGTTTATTCTTTGTTAGGATGCTACGCTTGGTTCGATTCTGCAAGGCAATTCGAGCGTGCGGCCGTCGGAGGAGGGGGGCTGGATGTTTGCGATGCCTGCTGCCTCTGGCTCGAATTGTAAACTGGCCCCATTTCGTGGGAACGGGATTGTGCTGGCTCGTACTCGGCCCCCATCCAGCGTAGCCTCACGAACCAGTCGCCCCGCCCGAGCCACCCACCCTTGACATCCGCCCCCGCCCGCGCGATCCCCTGCGCCGATCCATCTCCCACGGCGAGGCCCCTCCATGACCCGCGACGAAGTGCTCGACGTCTTCAAGTCCTGTGGCGCGCTCCTCACCGGCCACTTCATCCTGTCGTCTGGTCTGCGCTCGCCGGTCTTCATCCAGAAGGCCCGCGTCTTCCAATATCCGGACAAGACCGAGATCGTCTGCAAGGCGCTGGCCGCGAAGATCCGCGCCGCCGGTCTCGAGCCGCTCGACGCCGTGGTCGGCCCGGCGATGGGCGGCATCATCCCGGCCTACGAGACGGCCCGGCACCTCGGCGTCCCCGCCGTGTGGACCGAGCGCGAGGCGGGCGAGATGCGCCTGCGCCGCTTCGAGCTGGCGAAGGGCGCCCGCGTCGTCATCGTCGAGGACATCGTCACCACCGGCCTCTCCTCGCGTGAGACGGTGAAGGCGCTGACCGACATCGGCGCCAACGTGGTCGCCGTCGCCTGCCTCATCGACCGTTCCGCCGGCAAGGCCGATTGCGGCGTGCCGCTGGTGGCGCTCGCCGAATACGAGGTCCCGGCCTATCCGGCGGATGCTCTTCCGCCGGAACTGGCGGCGATCCCCCCGGTCAAGCCCGGCAGCCGCAACATCTGAAGCGCAGGGGAGGGCGGGGCGGTGCCGCCCCCCTGATCCGCACGCCCCGTCTTGTTCCCGTCTCGCCGAGCCCTTATGTCTCGGGTCTTCCGCGCGCCCGTCTTCCCGAGGATTCCCGCCGATGGCGACCACCTCCGACAGCAAGCTCCGCCTCGGCGTCAACATCGATCACGTCGCCACCATCCGCAACGCCCGCGGCGGCGAGCGGCCGGACCCGGTGCGCGCCGCCCATCTCGCCGCTCACGCCGGCGCCGACGGCATCACCGCCCATCTGCGCGAGGATCGCCGCCACATCCGCGACGAGGACATCCGCCGGCTGATGGAGGAGATCCATCTGCCGCTCAACCTCGAGATGGCGGCGACCGACGAGATGCTGGCGATCGCGTTGCGCCACAAGCCGCACGCCGCCTGCATCGTGCCGGAGCGCCGCGCCGAACGCACCACCGAGGGCGGCCTCGACGTCGTCGGCGGCCACACCCATCTCGCGCCGGTGGTGGCGAAGCTGGTCGATGCCGGTGTCCGCGTCTCGCTCTTCATCGAGCCCGATCAGGCTCAACTCGACGCCGCCCGGGCCCTCGGCGCCCCGGTGGTCGAACTCCACACCGGACGCTACTGCGATCTCTTCGATGCCGGCGACGAGCGTCTCGCCGGCATCGAGCTGCAGCGCCTGCGCGCCGCCGCCCGCCACGGTGCCGACCTCGGCCTCGAGATCCACGCCGGCCACGGCCTCGCCTACGAGAGCGTCGGCCACATCGCCGCCATCCACGAGGTGCGCGAGCTCAACATCGGCCATTTCCTCATCGGCGAGGCGATCTTCGTCGGGCTCGAGGCGTCGATCCGCGAGATGCGCCGCCTGATGGACGACGCGCGGCCGGGCTGAGGCGACGGGGAGGGGATCATGATCGTCGGCATCGGGTCCGATCTGATCGACATCCGTCGGGTGGAGAAGACGCTGGAGCGTTTCGGCGAACGCTTCACCCGGCGCTGCTTCACCGAGATCGAGCGCGCCAAGTCGGATCGCCGGCACAATCGCGCCGCCTCCTACGCCAAGCGCTTCGCCGCCAAGGAGGCGTGTTCCAAGGCGCTCGGTTCGGGCATCTCGATGGGGGTGGCGTGGCGCGATCTCGGTGTGGTCAACGAGCCGACCGGCAAGCCGACCATGGTCCTGACCGGCTGGGCGGAGCGGCGCCTCGCCGAGCTGACACCGGCCGGCCTCGTCGCCCGCATCGACCTCACCATCACCGACGACTACCCGCTCGCCCAGGCTTTCGTCGTCATCTCCGCCTGGCCGGCGGACTGGCCGGCGCGGTGAGGCGCGTGCCGCCGTTGTTGCGAGCCGGGCTCCGCGGGAGTATCACCGGCGCCACCGAGCCCCGAGGAACCGAGACGACATGAGCGAGACCACCGAACCGAAGCACGGCGAAAGCGGCCTCGTCGAGACCATCAAGGTCATCGTCCAGGCGCTGTTGCTCGCCCTCGTCGTCCGCACCTTCTTCTATCAGCCGTTCAACATCCCCTCCGGTTCGATGAAGTCGACGCTGCTGGTCGGCGACTATCTCTTCGTGTCGAAGTTCAGCTACGGCTATTCGAAGTACTCCTTCCCCTATGCGCTGGCGCCGTTCTCCGGCCGCATCTTCGGCTCGGAGCCGAAGCGCGGCGACGTGGTGGTCTTCAAGCTGCCGCGCGACAACGAGACCGATTACATCAAGCGCGTCGTCGGTCTGCCCGGCGACCGCATCCAGGTGAAGCACGGCCTCCTCCACATCAACGGCGAGCCGGTGAAGGTCGAGCCGCTCGAGCCCTATGTCGAGAAGGACCGCTGGGGCGCCCGCGCTCGTCTGCAAGCCTTCAAGGAGACACTGCCGAACGGTGTCTCCCACACCATCCTCAAGCGTGACGCCGAGGGTTTCCAGAACAACACCCAGGAATATCTCGTCCCCGCCGGCCACTATTTCATGATGGGCGACAACCGCGACAACTCGCAGGACAGCCGCTATCTCGACATGGTCGGCTACGTGCCGGCGGAGAACCTGATCGGCAAGGCGCAGGTGATCTTCTTCTCGATCCAGGAGGGGGCGACCCCCTGGGCCTTCTGGACCTGGCCTTGGGAGATCCGCTGGGGTCGACTGGCGAACCTGATATGAGCGAGCCCTCCGACGCTTTCGACGCCCTCGAGGCGCGCATCGGCCATCGCTTCGCCGATCGTACTCTGCTGGCGCGCGCGCTCACCCACACCTCCGCCGTCGGCAATGCCGCCGCGAGCTACCAGCGGCTCGAGTTCCTCGGCGACCGCGTCCTGGCGCTGACCGTCGCCGGCATGGTCTATCGCGCCTTCCCGCAAGCCGACGAGGGCGAACTCGCCCGCCGCCTCAATGCGCTGGTCAAGCGCGAGACCTGCGCCGAAGTGGCGCGCGAGCTGCAACTCGGCGAGGCGGTGCGCCTCGGCTCGGGCGAGGCCCAGTCGGGTGGGCGCGCCAAGAGTGCCATCCTCGGCGACATCGCCGAGGCGCTGATCGCCGCCATCCATCTCGACGCCGGCTTCGAGGTCGCTTCCGCCTTCGTCGAGCGCCATTGGCGCGAGCGGATGATGACGGCGCGCGGCCCCTTGCGCGACGCCAAGACGACGTTGCAGGAATGGCTCCAGGGCCGCGGTCTCGCCGCGCCGACCTATCGCCAGGTCTCGCGCACCGGCCCCGATCACGATCCGCTCTTCACCATCGCCGCCGATCTCGTCGGCGAGGAGGGCGCCCACGGCACCGGCCGCTCCAAGCGCGAGGCCGAACAGAACGCCGCCACCCGCGTACTGGTCCGCGAGGGCCTGTGGAAGGACTCCGATGTCTGACGACGACGACCGCGCCGAAGGCGCGAAGCCGAAGAAGCCGAAGAAGCCCGTGCCGGCCGAGCCGGCGTGGACGACGCGCGCTGGCTTCGTCGCGCTGATCGGCGCCCCCAACGCCGGCAAGTCGACGCTCTTGAACCAGCTCGTCGGCACCAAGGTGTCGATCGTCACCCACAAGGTCCAGACCACCCGGGCGCTGATCCGCGGCGTCTGCATCGAAGGCGACGCGCAGGTCATCTTCGTCGACACCCCCGGCATCTTCCGCCCGCGCCGCCGGCTCGACCGCGCCATGGTGACGACCGCCTGGGGCGGTGCCGCCGATGCCGACGTCGTGGCGGTGCTGATCGACGCCAAGAAGGGCCTCGACGAGGCGGCGCTCGGCGTCTTCGAACGGCTGAAGGACGTCCGCCGCAAGAAGATCCTCATCCTCAACAAGGTCGACCTCGTCCGCCGCGACACGCTGTTGGCGCTCACCGCGAAGACCAACGAACTCGCCGATTTCGACCGCACCTTCATGGTCTCGGCGCTGACCGGCGACCATGTCGACGACGTGCTGAAGTATCTCGCCGGCGAGATGCCGCCCGGCCCCTGGCTCTATCCGGAGGATCAGATCTCCGATCTGCCGATGCGCCAGCTCGCCGCCGAGATCACCCGCGAGAAGTGCTTCCTGCGCCTCCACGACGAGTTGCCCTACGAGTCGACCGTCGAGACCGAGCTGTGGAAGGACCAGAAGGACGGCTCCGTCCGCATCGAGCAGACGATCTACGTCGCCCGCGAGAGCCAGAAGGGCATCGTTCTCGGCAAGGGTGGCGAGACCATCAAGGCGATCTCCATGGCGGCGCGCAAGGAACTCGCCGAGATCGCCGAGAAGCCGGTCCACCTCTTCCTCTTCGTCAAGGTGCGCGAGAACTGGTCCGACGACCCCGAGCGCTACCGCGAGATGGGGCTCGAATTCCCCAAAGGGTGAGGCGGCGGCGGGGGCGATCTCATGGAATGGATCGACACCGGCCTCGTTCTGGGAAGTCGTCGCCTCGGCGAAGCGGACGCCTTGGTCGAACTCATGACCCGCGACCACGGCCGCCATCTCGGCGTGGTCAAGGGCGGCCGATCGAAGCGCTGGACCGCCGCACTCCAGGTCGGCAACCGGGTGCGGGCGGTGTGGCGGGCCCGCCTCGACGAACATGTCGGTACCTGGGCGATCGAGCCGCTCGACGCCCGCGCCGCCGAACTGATGGGAAGCGCCGTGGCGCTCAACGGCGTCCAGACGCTCGCCGCGCACCTGAGGCTGTTGCCCGAACGCGATCCTCATCCCGAACTCTTCGAGGCGATGGTGGCGATCGTCGATCACCTCGGCGAACCGCGGCTCGCCGGTGAACTCATCGTCCGCTTCGAACTGGCGATGATCGAGGCGCTCGGCTTCGGTCTCGATCTCGGCGTCTGCGCGCTGACCGGCGCCACCGAGGATCTCGCCTGGGTGAGCCCGCGCACCGGCCGCGCCGCGTCCCGGGAAGCCGGTGCGCCGCACGCCGCCAAACTGCTGGTCCTGCCGAGCTTTCTCGCCGGTCGAAGCGCCGGCGAGCCGTCGACCTGGGGCGGCGCGGCGATCGAGGAGATCCTCGCCGGCTTCCGCCTCTCCGGTCACTTCCTCGCTCGCCACGTCTGGGAGCCGCGCGCCGTGACGCCGCCGGCCACCCGCGACGGTCTGATCGCGGCGCTCTCCCGCGCGCACCTCAGCGGCGAGGCTTGAAGGCGTGACCGAAGCCGTTGCGCAGGCCGAGCCGGCGCACCTTGGCCGAGCCCGGTTCCGGCCGATCCCAGTCGATGTCGTCGGGATCCTTGACCAGCGGGATCAGATCCCACAGCGGTGAGCGGCCCTCCATCGCCTCCGTGCCGCCCGCGGCGAGCCGTTCGCGCTGCAACTCGAGCAATTCCTCGAAGGCATCGGCCGGGATCGCCGGGCTGAACAGATAGCCCTGGTATTCGTGGCAGTTGCGCGCCTCGAGCCAGGCCAGCTGTTCTTCCGTCTCGACGCCTTCGGCGATGGTTCTGAGGCCCAACAGGTGGCACATGCCGATGATCAGCTCGGCGAGTGCCGGCCGCGTCTCGAGCGTCGCGATGAACGAGCGGTCGATCTTCAGCGTGTCGATCGGGTGGTGCTGGATGGTGGCGAGGTTGGAGTAGCCGGTGCCGAAATCGTCGATGGCGATGGAGAAGCCGAGTTCGGTCAGCGTCCGCAGGATCTCGGCGGTGGTTTCGTCGTCGCCGACCAGCGTCGATTCGGTGATCTCGATCTGCATGCGCCGCGGATCGCACCCCGTCTCCGCGACGATCGCCTCGATGTTGGTCTTCAGGCGCCGATCGCCGAACTGGCGGGCCGACAGGTTGACCGAGATGGTGATGTCGTGTCCGGCATCGGCCCAGGCCTTCTGGCGCAGCGCCGCGTCGTGGATGACCTCGGTGCCGATGCGGTCGATCAGGCCCGTCTTCTCGGCATGCGGGATGAAGGCGCCCGGCAGGATCATGCCGCGGGTCGGATGGTGCCAGCGCAGCAGCGCCTCCGCCCCGACGATCCGCCCGTCGGCGATCGACAGCCGGGGCTGATAGAAGAGCTCGAATTCGTCGCGCTCGAAAGCGCGCAGCAGGCTCGCCTCGAGTTCGAGTTGCGCCTCGACCTCGGCCTTGAGCGCCGCGGTGAAGGGCACGGCGCGGCCGCGCCCCTGATCCTTCGCCGCGTACATGGCGAGATCGGCGTGGCGCATCAGGGTGTCGAGGTCGCCACCGTCCTCCGGAAAGGCGCACATGCCGATCGAGGCGGAGACGACGAGCCGGCGACCGCCGAGCAGGATCGGCGCGTCGAGTTCGTTCAGGATGCGTCGCGACACGCTCTCGCAGCGCCGTCCGTTGCGGCCGAGCGACAGGCAGACGAGGAACTCGTCGCCGCCGAGACGCGCGACGAAATCGTCGCGCCGGACCGAGCGGTCGAGCCGCCGCGCCACCTCGACGAGGAGCCGATCACCGTGCAGGTGGCCGAGCGAATCGTTGATCGTCTTGAAGCGGTCGAGGTCGATGAAGAGCAGCGCCACGCGCTCCCCCGCCGCCTCGGCGGCGGCGAGCCGGCGCTCGACCTCGATCTGCAGCAGCGTCCGATTGGGCAGCCCGGTCAGGAGATCGTGGTGGGCGAGGAAGCGGATCTGGTCTTCCGCCATCTTGCGGGCGGTGACGTCGGTCTCGCTGACCAGCCGTGCCGGTCGGCCGCTCACAGCGTCGCAGCAGGCGCGCGCCGCGACCTCGTGCCAGCGGGTTCCGTCCGGGGTGACGACCCGCACGACCGCCTCGGCGTGGCCCTCGCGGTCCAGCCGTCGCAGGAAGGCGTCGCGATCGGGGCTCTCGACGAAGCGTTCGGTGAAGGGTTCGCCCTCGCGCACCACGGCGCCGCGCGCCGCCGGATTGCGGTAGAGCGCCGTGCCCTCGTCGTCGTAGAGCGAGATCATCACCGGCGTGTGCAGCAGCGCTTCGGCCGATCTGAGCCGCTCCGGCGTGTCGTGGATCTCGGCGAGCGCCTCGCACAGCATCGCCATGCGCCCGTCGGGCAGGCGGTGGCCGGAGAAGACGACGCGCCGCGTCGTCGGAACACCGTCCGGATAGAGCGTCCACATCTCCGAAAAGCGGACGTCCGACCGCTCGAAGTCGGCCTGATACTGGCGCAGCCGGTCGCGCACCGAGGTCGACATGTCGGCGCCGAGATCGCGTGCGGCGAGCGCCGCGACGCTCTCGGCCCGCCACAGCGCCAGCGCCGCGGCATTGGCCATCACCACGCGCGAGCGATCGATGTCGAAGACCCAGATCGGCGTCTGCAGACGGTTCGCCACCGTCGCGAAGCCGCCGGCACAGCCGGTCTCGGGTGGTGGGGCTCCGGATCCGGAGGTGATGCGTGGTGTCGAGGACATGAGACGACCGTCGGCGAACCAGGAGCGGAGGATCTCGCGGCGACTCGTGTTGCCGCCAAACGACCCTTCGCCGACTGTCGTTCGCCTTCGTTAACCCACGGTAAACCAAATCGATCCGATGCCGGGCCGAAGCCGGAATTCGACAAGAGGTCCACGGCCGGGATCGCGGCCGGCACGAAATCGCGTCACATCGCCATCAGAAGCAGGGCCAGGATCTGCGGCGCCAGGATGCGCAGGCCCATCACCAACGGATAGACGGTGGCATAGGCGAGCGACTGGGCCTCGGAGGTCGGCGCCATGGCGTTGGCGAAGGCGAGTGCCGGCGGGTCGGTCATCGACCCGGCGAGCAGGCCGCACAGGCTGAGGAAGTCGACCCCGAGGACGATCCGCGCCACGAAAGCGGTGATCATCAACGGCACCAGGGTGATGACCGCGCCCCAGAAGACCCAGGAGATCCCGTCGCCGTTGGCCAGCGTCTCGATGAAATGGGCGCCCGACTTGAAGCCGACGACGGCGAGGAAGAGCACGATGCCGAGCTCGCGCAGCGCCAGGTTGGCGACCGGCGGCATGAACCAGACGAGCGGTCCGACGTGGCCGACGCGCGACAGTGCGATCGCCGCGATCAGCGGCCCGCCGGCGAGCCCGAGGCGGATCGGTACGCTCGACGCGCCGAAGGAGAGGTCGATCGAGCCCAGTGCGATGCCCAGCGCGATGCCGATGAACATCGGGATCGGATCGAACTCCTTCAGCCGCTGTTCCGAATTGCCGACGAAGCCGGCGACCTCTTCGAGGTCCTCGCGACGGCCGACGACGTTGAGGATGTCGCCGAACTGCAGCTTCAGCGCCGGTGGCGTCACCAGTTCGACGCCGGCGCGCACCACGCGGGAGATCTTGACGTCGAAGCGGCTCTCCAGGCCGAGCGCCGCGATCGTCTGGCCGAGCACGTGGTCGGAGGTGACGACGATTCGCTCCCAGCTGATGTCGGTGCCCCTGGTGGTCAGCGCCTGCTCGTGGAGGACGCCGATCGCCTCGGCGATCTCCATCAGCCGCTCGTGCGGCCCGACGAGATGCAGCACGTCGCCGATCTCGATCCAGGTGGTGGCATGGGGCACGCGCAGCTTGCCCTGACGCAGCAGCCGCGAAGCGACGACGTCGCCGCGCTCCATCCCCGGCAACTTGGCGAGCGCCAGGCCGGCGAGGTCGGGATTGGTGAAGATGACGTCGAGCGTCTCGATCTCCGCCACCTCGGCCTTGCGCTTGGCCTCGAACTCCTTCGCCGCCCGGGCCGGATCGATGCGGAAGACGGCGCGCACCGTGACCATGGTGAGGAGGATGCCGACGATGCCGAACGGATAGGCGACGGCGTAGCCGAGACCGGTCAGCCCGATCTCGCCCGGCGCCGTCCCCATGTCGGCCAGCACCTGCTGCGCCGCGCCGAGCGACGGCGTGTTGGTGGTCGCGCCCGACAGCACGCCGAGCACGGCGGCGAGCGGCACATGCGCGAAGAGATGGATCATCGCCGCCACCGCCGCGCCGCTCACCACGATCGTCGCCGCGATCAGGTTGAGCTTCAGCCCGGACTTCTTCAGCGCCGTGAAGAAGCCCGGCCCGACCTGGATGCCGATCGTGTAGACGAAGAGGATGAGGCCGAACTCGCGCACGAAGTCGAGCACCTCGTGATCGAGCTTCAATCCCGAGCGATTGGCGAGATCGCCGATGAAGAGGCCGGCGAAGAGCACGCCGCCGATGCCGAGGCTCGCGCCGCGGACCGAGACCCGCCCGAGGAAGAGCCCGAGCGTGCCGATGATGCTCAGCGCCAGAACCGCCTTGGCCACGGCCGGCATCGCGGAGATGAACTGCCAGATCATCGACGAGGTCCCCCCCTCGGCCGCACCATGCATATCGAAATTCCAGATGCGACGAATCGTGAAGGCGCATCATGCCCCGTTCGTCGATATTGCGCTGCAACATTTTCGCATCGCTTCCGAGTGATTCGTGCGACCCGCTCGACGATGGTGCCGGCCGCGCGCGTCGGGCGCACGGGTATTCGCTTGTCTGCGAATGCCGAACTCTCTAATTCCGAATCATGGGAACGCGAGTGATTCCGCCGGGACACGGCGACGATGGCGAGGGGCCGGGCGGCGAGATCCTGCCCGTCAATCTGCGCGAGGCGCTCGAGGAGCGCTACCTCGCCTATGCGCTGTCGACCATCATGCACCGGGCGCTGCCCGACGTGCGCGACGGATTGAAGCCGGTCCATCGCCGCCTGCTCTACGCCATGCGCGAACTCAGGCTCGATCCCTCGTCGGCGTTCAAGAAGTGCGCCCGCGTCGTCGGCGACGTCATCGGCAAGTACCATCCGCATGGCGATCAGGCGGTCTACGACGCCATGGTGCGCCTCGCCCAGGACTTCGCCCAGCGCTATCCCCTCGTCGACGGTCAGGGCAACTTCGGCAACATCGACGGCGATAACCCGGCCGCGATGCGCTACACCGAGGCCCGCCTCACCGACGTCGCCGTCCTCATTCTCGAGGGCCTCGACGAGGACGCCGTCGACTTCCGCCCGAACTACGACGGCTCCGAGGACGAGCCGGTGGTACTCCCCGGCGCCTTCCCCAATCTTCTCGCCAACGGCTCCTCCGGCATCGCCGTCGGCATGGCCACCTCGATCCCGCCGCACAACGCCCACGAGGTCTGCAAAGCGGCGCTGAAGCTGATCGAGGCGCCCGAGACGAGCGTCGAGGACCTGGTCGAGATCGTCCCCGGCCCGGACTTCCCGACCGGCGGCATCATCGTCGAGAGCCGTTCGTCGATCCTGGAGAGCTATCGCACCGGCCGCGGCGGTTTCCGCGTCCGCGCCCGATGGGACAAGGAGGATCTCGATCGCGGCACCTGGCAGGTGGTGGTCACCGAGATCCCCTATCAGGTGGCCAAGTCCCGCCTCATCGAGAAGCTCGCCGAGCTGATCAACGAGCGCAAGGTGCCGCTGCTCGAGGACGTCCGCGACGAATCCACCGAGGATGTGCGCATCGTCCTGGTGCCGAAGAGCCGCAACGTCTCGCCCGATCTGATGATGGAGAGCCTGTTCAAGCTCACCGAGCTCGAGAGCCGCATCTCCCTCAACATGAACGTGCTGTCGAAGGGCACCATCCCCGGCGTGTTGAACCTCAAGGACGTCCTCGTCCAGTGGCTCGACCACCAGAAGGACGTGCTGGTCCGCCGCTCGCAGCATCGCTTGGCGCAGATCGAGAAGCGGCTCGAGATCCTCGGCGGCCTGCTCGTCGCGTACCTCAACCTCGACGAGGTCATCCACATCATCCGCACCGAGGACGAGCCCAAGCCCGTCCTGATGGAGCGTTTCTCGATCACCGACGTCCAGGCCCAGGCCATCCTGGACATGCGGCTGAAGAACCTGCGCAAGCTCGAGGAATTCGAGATCCGCAAGGAGTTCGACGCGCTCACCAAGGAGGCGGAGCAGATCCGCGGCCTGCTGGCGTCGGACGAGAAGCAGTGGAAGGTCGTCGCCTACGAGATCAAGAAGGTCGCGGCCAAATACGGCCCCGAGACGCCGCTCGGTAAGCGTCGCACCACCTTCGCCGACGCCCCGGAGCACGACCACGCCGACATCAAGGTGGCGATGATCGAGCGCGAGCCGATCACCGTCGTCGTCTCCGACAAGGGCTGGGTGCGGACGCTGAAGGGCCACATCGACGATCTCTCCCGCCTCGAGTTCAAGCAGGGTGACAAGCTGCGCATCGCCTTCAAGGCGGAGACCATCGACAAGCTCTTGGTGTTCTCGACCGGCGGTCGCTTCTACACGCTGGAGGCGTCGAACCTCCCCGGCGGTCGCGGTCACGGCGAGCCGATCCGCCTGCAATGCGACATGGATCAGGACCAGGACGTGCTCGACGTCTTCGTCCATTTCCCCGAACGCCGCCTGCTGGTGGTCGGCAAGCAGGGCAGGGGCTTCCGCGTCGCCGAGCGCGAGGTGGTGGCCCAGACCCGCAAGGGCAAGCAGGTCCTCAACGTCTCGTCCGGCGACGAGGCCCGCCTCTGCGTCGAGGTGCCGGACGGGGCGACCCACGTCGCGGTCATCGGCGACAACCGCAAGCTCCTGGTCTTCCCCGTGGATCAGGTGCCGGAGATGACCCGCGGTTCGGGTGTCCGGCTGCAGAAGTACCGCGACGGCGGCATCGCCGCGGTGAAGTGCTTCGTCGGCGCTACCGGCCTGACCTGGACCGACTCGGCCGGCCGCACCTATGTGCGCAGCCTCGAGGAACTGAAGGACTGGCTCGGCAATCGCGGCGACGCCGGTCGTCTGCCGCCCTCGGGCTTCCCCAAGACCAACCGCTTCGACCCGGCGTGACGCGGAATGTGAGGAGCGACCGCACCTCGCCGAATTCCTGTCGAGAACCGTCCTCGGACATCTGTCCCTCTCGCCCGGATCCGATAAGATGCGCGCGGCTCTCGCGCCCCCTTCGGATGACGCGCGGGACGCGTGACGGCGTCGTGGCGGCGGCGGGCGATCAGGGAATTCCGCGAGGCGCATTCCGCGTCCGCACGATCGACGCGGGCGCGATCAGCGTCCGCGGGCCCCGCGCGGTGGAAGCCGCGCCGTATGTCGAGGAGCACATCATGTCTTATCTGCGCAAGGGCGTCGCCGGCGAGCCGGTCCGCATCCTCCAGGCCAAGCTCGGCGTCACCGCCGACGGCGATTTCGGTCCCGGCACCGAGAAGGCGCTGAAGGAGTATCAGTCGGCCCACGGCCTCGCCGCCGACGGCATCGCCGGCCCCGACACCTTCATGGCCATGGGCCTCTCCGAGCTCGTCCTGCTCGGCGTCGGCTCCAAGGGCGCGACGGTGAAGAAGCTCCAGGAAGCCCTCGGCATCTCCGCCGACGGCGTCTTCGGTCAGGGCACCAAGAAGGCGGTGATGGCCTTCCAGGAGAAGAACGGTCTCGATGTCGACGGCTTCGCCGGTCCGGCCACGCTCTCCAGGATGACCGCCTTCGCCGCTCAGGTGACCGAGGTGCACGTCGCCGCCGCCGAACTGCCGGCCGGCGCCGTCGTCTCCGGCGAACCGCTGCCGGCCGCGCCGGGCGCCGATGCGCCCGCCGAAGCCCCGCCGAAGAAGTCGGTCTGGGGCACCGTCAAGGGCTGGTTCAGCTGAGGTCTCACACCGCGGGGCACCGACGGTCGCGAGCGGTCGACCGGTGCCCCGCGGCCGATCTCCGTCGTTTCCGCGCCGGCTCGCGCCGCGATCCTGTCGGCCCGTCGCGTCCCGTCACCTCGGGTGACCCCCCCGTTCACCAGTTGTGGATAGTTTCCCGCCTTTCGAGGAATTTCCGCCGGGGGTTCGGCGTTCTGGTATCATCCGTCACACGCGTGGCGGGCGCGTTCGAGTTCGGGAGGAGGGGGCACTTCCGATGGCGTTGTTCGAGTTGATCTCGGGGGATTTCGAGCCCGAGCACGTGCGTCTGCGCTATTCCGAAGCCGGTCGCGCCTATCTCCGACTGATGTCGATCGACGGTGTCGCCGAGGATGTCTTCCTCGAGCGCGCGGTCGCCGCCGTCGCCGAGAGCGGCGAGGGCCGGGTCGGCGAATACCTCGCGCGCTGGGCCGAACGCGACGGCTTCACGCTGCACCATCTGCGTGCCGAATCCGTCCGCGCCACCGATCGCGCCCGTCGCGGCGACGGCCGCGGTGGCGGTGACGGTCGCGGCGAGCGAATCTTCGTGGTGCTGCTGCGCGATGGACGCAAGTTCGTCGCCCGCGGTTCCGCCGACGTGGTGCAGGAGATCCGTCTCGCCTCGATGCCGGCCGACCGCCGCGCCAAGCTCTCCCGCCTCGACGGTGTGCGCGATCGTGCCGGTGCGGGACCGGCGCCGGCCGGGCGCCTGCCGCGTCTCGTTCCCGGCCTCATCGCCCGCTTCCTGCCCAATCGCTGACGTCACGCGCCGACGAGCATGCACTGATCCCACCTCGATCGGCGGGCCGGTCGATCCGCATCTCGTGAGACGGGCGACGTCGGGGGATGACCGAGGGCTCCCTCAGAGTCCGTTTTGAAAATCACGGATGAGCGTTTCGCCTGAGGAGATTGCCAC